>JAGWBB010000071.1:9303-9983 GCA_021296095.1 Desulfurellaceae bacterium
CCACCCTCGCTGGCCCAGCTGACGCGTCTCTTCCAGCACGGCTTCGCCCAGTTGGCCGAGACCTGTGTCGCCCAGAACCTGAGCCACACCGAGCAAGAGCACATCGGCCGCCTGGCCCACAGCTCGGCGGCCGATGCCTGGCTCTCCAGCTGGCCGGCTCGCCACGACCTGCCCTTTCAGCCCAGCCTGCCCACACCCCTCGGCAGCCTGACCATCGGTTTTGAGGTCACTCCCCAGCACACCCTGTCGGCGCTCCAGCTGAGCGGAGATTTTCTGGCGCCCGTCCACACCGTTGAAAGCCTCCAGTCGACCCTCAGCGGACAGGCCCTGACTCTCCCCGCCCTGCAACGGAGCATGGACCAGATCTTCCTCTCCCCCGAACACTATTTTTTAGGCCCTCAGCATATGCGGGTCATTCCAGAAACGATCCTGCACGCCTATGGACTTTAGACGCCTGTGCGACCGACTCAGCCTGGACAATTCCCATACTCGGCTGGCCAGCCTAGCCCAGCTGGAACAGGCCGGCGATGAGCTGGTTCTGCCGTCATCGGTGGTAGACGCCCTGCTCGGCTGCCTGGGCGACCGCAACAAGGCCGTCCAACGCCGGGCCGCCCAACAGCTGGTCCGCTTTTCTTCCAGGCAGCCCGCCATTGTCGAGCTGTTACGCGACAGGCTAACCG
>JAGWBB010000071.1:10232-17164 GCA_021296095.1 Desulfurellaceae bacterium
GCAGCCCGGCAGGTCTACCTGGCGAGCCTGAGCGATCAGCAGGCCGGCGTGCGACTGGCCGGACTGTCGTGTCTCGGCCAGTGTCCGCCCCATAATGCCGACGCCGACGCTGAGGCCGCCCTGATTCGGATTCTGGTCACCGACCCGGTGAGCGGCGTGCGGCGCGCCAGCGCGGCCAGCCTGGGCCGGCGCGGCCACCGCTCGCCAGCAGTCGTGAGTGCGCTGCACCAAGCCACAGACGATCCAGACCCGAGTTTGGCCCGAGCCGCAGCCGCAGCCCTCAAGAAGCTCCGCCCGTCACACGCCGAGGATCGGTCCTCCTGACCGGCTCCAGGAAAAGAACTCAGGCGTGGAGGAAAAGTCCGGCCATGAATCTGAAATCGACCTCGGGCAGCGCGGCAATTTCTTGCAGCTTGGGACGGGCGGCTGCGGCCAGAACCCGCATCGCCGCGCCCTCGTCCGCGCTCCAGGCTAGGCGTCGGGCCGCCAGACTCAGAAACTCCGCATAGCGCTCATCAGACGCGCCGCCAAACGCCCGTTGAAAATTCTCCACCTCCGCCCGCCGCAGCGGCTGAACCGTAAGCACCCGAGTCGCCACCCAGCGGATACACGCCGTGTTCCACACCGCTTCCAGGCTGAGCCCTCGGTCTGCCGCACGGTCGGCCTCATCAAGCCAGGGCCGTAGCGCGCTAAACCAGTGCGGGATATGGCTCAGGACGGTTTCGATCCGCCGCACATCGGCCAGATTCCGAAAGCGTCGGTACAGCACCTCACCCGGCGTTTCCAACCCCTGAAAAAAAGCCGGCATGGGTCGGCGCACTCCAGCGTAGGCTTCACGGAAAGGCGTATCCACCCAGCGCTGCCAGTTGCCCTCGCCTTCCTTTTGCAGGACCGTGTCCAGATGCCTGGCCCGCTGATACAGACCCAGCACCAGGCTCCAACCGATCTGGAAAAAGGCGTGGAGTTGGCTGTCCTGCACCAGTCGGACGGCGTGGTCGGGGTCGCCCTGGGCCGCGTATTCGAGCCCGATGTTCAGCACGTCACACACCAGCTCGGCACACCGGCGAACCTCGCTCAGCTCCCCGGTATCGCACGCCTCGGCCATGACTACATGGTTGGTCAAATAGGCCAACTCGATACTCAGCCGCTCGCGGATGGCGGGATCGGCGGCCGCCAGGGCGGTGCCGAAAAAGGACTGGGCTTCTGAGACCAGAAGCACGGCGTGGTCGGGCGGAATCACCGCCTCGGCGTCGCGCGAACGCGACGGCGGGGGTTCTCCCGTCCGCGGATAGCGCTCGGGCCGCACCGTATGGGGTGGGACGATACGGAAGAGTTCGCGCGCCTGCTCAAAGTCGGGATAGCCGCGGTCGGCCAGGCGGGCCATCCGCCAGCGCAGGGCTTCCTCTTCCAGCTGGGTCTCCAGCTCAAACAGGGTCTGTTCCAGGATGTGGGTATAAAACCGATAATCGAGCACCCGCAGCCGCTCCAGCAGCAGACCCAGAATCGGCTCCTCATCGCCGAGAAAACGCAGCAGATACTGGTCGTCAAAGCTGAAATAGCGGCCGGGATTAAAATCGGGCTCGTGCTCGACATCGGCCTTGCGCACAACCTCACAGTGGCGCTTGACCAGCCACACCAGCAGCTCGACATCAGCCTGCAAGGCCCATTCGGCCAGCTTGCCGCTGCCGGCCTCATCCAGAAACATCAACCAGCTCAGCAGCCGCTGGCCGTCCAGGCGGTCTTTACGCCAGCAGTCCAGGTCCATCATGTCGCGCACCTGCTCGGGCGAGGCCAGCCCCAGCAGTCCACCCGCGTCGGTCAGGCCGATCTCTTTGAGGGTGTAGAACAGGCTCTCGGACGACAGACCGCGGACCAGGTCCAGGCTGTGGGGCGAGGCCAGAATGCGTTCCTGACGGGTTTTGGCCGGCAGGCCGCTGAGCTGGTCCGGGTGCAGGGCGAGAGGTGTAGCAGGGGCGCTCATGGCAGAGGCAGGGGCGAGGCGGGCGTCAGTCCTGCAAGGCAATCGTGATGTCTTTATTGATCTCTATCACGATTGCCTTTTGTATACCGATCGATAAACTCCAGCGCCTGATCCCAACCCAGCAGACCGTTGACCACCTCGTTGAACGGCAACATCTCGTGCCACATGCCCTGGGTTGTACCGGTCTGTTTGAGCGCGCCGTATACCTTTTTCATCTGATAGGCGGCCGCCAACACCCCGGTCACCGGATAGATCGCAATCCGAAAGCCCATATCGGCCAGATCCGGTGCCGGCAGGAAGGGCGTTTTGCCACCCTCGACCAGATTGATCAGAAGCGGAATGTTAGAAAAACGACGACAGGCCGCCTCCATCTGCTTGACCGACTCGAAGGCCTCAAAAAACAGGCAGTCGGCCCCGGCTTCGAGATACGCCTCGGCCCGGGCCAGGGCATCGTCGAAGCCGCTGACCGCAATGGCGTCAATGCGGGCGATAATCACTGTGTCGTCATGGCTGCGGTTTTCGACCGCGACCCGGATTTTCGCCGCGTGGTCCTCGGCCGAGACCAACACCTTGCCACCCAGATGTCCACACCGACGGGGCAGATCCTGATCCTCGATATGCAGCCCGGCGACGCCGATCCGCTCGTACTCCTGGACCATACGGACGACGTTGAGCAGCGTGCCGAAGCCGGCCTCGGCGTCGGCGATCACCGGGACACTCACCGCCCGGCATACCCCTTCCAGCTGCATGACCATCTCGGTCAGGGTCCGCATACCGAAATCGGGATAGCCGAGCGCACCGGCCGACACTCCGCCGGAATAATACACCAGGGGAAAACCGGCCTCTTCGACCAGCCGCGCCGAGATCACATCATAGGCGCCGGCGGCCATGAAGAGCCGGTCTTGGGCTAACAGCGCACGTAGCGATTGAGCCTGAACCATGTGGTTTCGTACTCCTTTGCTGGGTGTTTCCGACCCCGCAGTCTACAGCCTGCGGATTCATCGCGCCAGCACGAACCGGCGCGTTTAGCGATTGAAGAACACGGGCTCGCGCTTTTCACGAAAAGCGGCCACCGCCTCAGGCATATCCTCTCCCGTCGTGCAGGCCAAGCCCAGATGGGCGTCGGCATAGGTAATATCGCCGGCCTTGTTGGTCGTCAGGGCCTTGAAAAACTCCTTTGTCCGGCGCAGGGCCATGGGCGGCTTGTTGAGGAGTTTGGCGGCAAAGGCCCGGACCGCGTGGCACGACCTGGTTGACCAGGCCGACCTCCAGGGCGTCCTCGGCGGTGAGTTCGTCACAGGTCATGATGAGTTCCTTGGCCTTGGCCATGCCGATGAGATTGATCATGCGGGTAATCGAGCCCCACATATACGGCACGCCGAGCCGCACCTCGGGCAGCCACAGGCGGGCTCCGCTGGCCGCGATCCGAAAGTCACAGGCCATGGCCAGCGACACGCCGCCGCCCACCGCAAAACCGTTGACGGCCGCAATGCTGATCTGGTCCAGGCGTTCCCACTCGTCCATGGCCCGCCAGCCGAGTTTGGCCAGGCGCAGCTTGGCGGTGTCGGTCAGCTGGGCCTGGACCGTGGCCTGAGACCCGGCCGACAGGGCGTCCATATCGGCCCCGACGCTGAACGACCGGCCGTGGCCGGTCAGGATCACCACCCGCGCGTCTTCGTCCTCCTGGAGTTCGTAGGCAATCGCCACAAACTCACGCAGGACTTTCTCGTTGATCGGGTTCAGCTTTTGGGGACGGTTGAAACTGACCGTGACGATCGGTCCCGAGCGTTCGAGGGTAAAGGTTTCGTATGCCATGTGCGCTTCTCCTTTTCTCCCCCGCCCTGGAGGGAGAGGGCCGGGAACCAAGCGTAGGGGCAGGCCCCCGTGCCTGCCCCGTTTGTGTTGCCAGGCCGTCGGGCAACCACAGGGGGTTGCCCCTACTGCGCGGTATAGCCGCCTCACAAACGAGGATTCGTCGCTGGCCAGATACACCACACCATAGGCAATATCGGTGACGGTCGCCAGCCGGCCCAGCGGATGAACCTGAATCGACGCCTGGCGGGCTTCGGGATTGAGCACGTCGAGCATGACCGTATCAACCCCGCCCGGATGGATCGAATTGACCCGGATATTATCCTTGGCGCACTCCAGCGCGGTGGTTTTGGTCAGCAGTCGGACCGCTCCCTTGGTCCCGTGGTAGGCGGTGGCCATGCCGGAGCCGATCAGGCCGGCGATTGAGGAGATATTGACGATTGAGCCGCCCCCGGACCGACGCATGGCTGGAACGGCGTACTTCATGCCCAGAAACACCCCGGTCTGATTGATGGCGATGACCCGATTCCACAGCTCCAGATCGGTTTCTTCGAGCTTTTCAATCGGAAAAATCCCGGCGTTATTGACCAGAATATCCAGCCGGCCATAGCTGGACAGCGCCGTCTCAACCGCGGCCTGCCAGTCCTCCTCACGGGTGACATCGAGCCGCACCCCGGTCGCCCGGTCACCCAACGCGTCCACCACCCGGCCCTGCTCTTCAAGCAGGATATCGCCGAGCACGACCTTTGCCCCTTCGTCCACAAACATGCGCGCCTCGGCCTCTCCCTGTCCGCGCGCCGCCCCGGAAATCAGACCAACTTTTCCTTCGAGTCTTCCAGCCATAGATCGTGCTCCTTTCATCGGACGGCCACACGGGGCTGCCCCTACGGCAGCGAACCATAGCAAACAAGCCCCGCCACACGTCTGTCCCCGAGCCCTGCGTTGGCTGGTCAATGCCTCCGCAGTACGATGCAATAGCCCCGTGGGTTTTGGTATCTTGATTGCCAATGTGGGTGTTCCGCTGCCGAGAAATGCCGTCTCCCGCCTCTGCTTCTTGACACCCTACCGAGAAAGCACCACACTGTCGTACATGAACAAGACTGAGGTGTATAGCTGGCGGGTGGACAGCGATTTGAAAAGTGCGCTCGAACACGCCGCGCGCACCGAGAAGACCAGCGTTGCCCGATTGCTCGACCAGATTGTGCGCAACTGGCTGCGCGAATCGTCTTCGCTCAACGGGGAGGACGAGCAGCAGCAACGTTTACACTCCGCAGCTCAGCAGTGTTTCGGAACGCTGAGCGACGGAGACCCCGACCTGGCAGCGCTGGCCAAAGCGCGGATTCGTCAGAAAATTCGAGAGCGGCATGCGCGCCCACGGTCTGATTGATACCGGAGCGATGCTCGCCATTCTGAATGGGAAGGATCGCTGGCATGTTCGATGCGTTGCGGCCTTCGATGCGCTTCGTCTGCCCCTGGCCACAACAGCGGCCGTCCTCACCGAACTCTTCCACCTTCTGAGTGATCATCCACATGATATCGAAGCGGCGTGGCGGTTCGTTCGCTCAGGGGCCATTCTTGTTTTGCCGATAACCGACACCGACCTGCCGGCCTTGGATCGGCTCATGAACCAATACCGCGACCACCCCATGGACTTTGCTGACGCAACGCTGGTGCATCTTGCGCAGCGAGAGTCGCTGTCCACTATCTGCACGATCGACCACAATGATTTCGAGACCTATCGTATTGCCGGGAGACGGAAATTCCGCATTGTTCCGCCACGTTGACAGTCTGTGAGCGCCGCGATGAATCCTACATGAGCGAACGTCTGCAAGCGTTGCCCCCGGTCAATACTTGTTTTGGTGTCCTTCCTCCTCGTCCCCGAGAGCCGAGGCGACGGTTGTCTCGTTCCTCTCCAGCGTGTGTAGGGCTGCGGCCGGCAGGACGGCCAGGTCGTCATAGTCGGCCTGGGCGCTGCTCTGGGTGACATCCGAATCGGTCAAAATCAAGCCGAACAGCTGCTTGTAGTCCTCATAGAAGTTGACCGTTTCCTGACGCCAGGCCGGACTGGCCGGCGGCCCGCTCTGGAGCACGACGACTTTGCCTCGCCAGTAGTGCGGGCTGGTGAAGGTGCTGCCGACCGGCAGGGTCGTGCTCCAGACGTATTTGATGGCGCGGGGCATGATGCGGCTGTCAAACACCACATACACCGCAGCGGCCGAGTCATTGGTCGGTTTGGCACGCTCGTCCCCGCCGGCCGGCAGTCGGGTGACCCGCCAGCGCCAGCGCAGCACGGGATACTGCTCGGGGCCAAACTTTTTGGTCAGCCCGATCTGGATGTCTTGCCGCTCGGCCGAGGCGCGCAGAAAACGGTTACCCGCCTCCTCTTCGGCCACCCGATAAATCGTCCGCGCCTCAGCCTCATCCCCCCGCACTTCCCAACGGCCCGGAAACGCCCCGACCGCATACTGCTCAAACGTCTCCTCCAGCACCGGCTGGCGGGCTGGCGGCCGATCATCCGCACGCCCAACACCGCCCACCATCACCCAGCCCAAGACCATCGCCAGCATCCATCGCATCAGTCGTATCATTCGTTCGCCCGCTCGTGGCCGGCCATTCTGGCACGGATGGAACACGGGCGCGAGGGCCGGGCCGCATGGACAAGACCCGAGGCACAGGGAACAATGCTCTCGGTCTTGAGAGGAGCGGTATGGCACGAGAGTGGAACGCAGACGAGTATGAGCGGCTGGCCGACCCCATGACCCGCTGGGGCGGGCACGTCCTGGAGCGCCTGGAGCTGAGCGGCAACGAAACCGTCCTGGACGCCGGCTGCGGGACGGGACGGGTGACCGAGCAGTTGCTGGCCCGCCTGCCACGCGGCCGGGTGATCGGGGTTGACGGCTCGGCGGCCATGATCGCCCAAGCCGCCGAGCGGTTTCGGGCCAGCCCACGGGTCAGCCTGCACGTGGCCGACCTGCTGAGCCTCGATCTGCCGCAGCAGGTTGATGCCATCCTGTCGACCGCCACCTTCCACTGGATTCTCGACCATGCCAGCCTGTTTGCCCGGCTCGCCCGGGTGCTCAAACCCGGCGGGCAGCTGGTTGCCCAGTGTGGCGGTGCGGGCAATATCGCCAAGGTCCGG
>JAGWBB010000071.1:17352-18278 GCA_021296095.1 Desulfurellaceae bacterium
GCACCCACCTGTTGCGGCTGGCCCCGGATCAGCGCCGGCAGTTTGCCGAGGCGGTCGCCCACACGGTCATACGTCAAACTGGGACAGCCTCGATTGACTACGTGCGCCTCAATATCATCGCCCGTCGCCAGGGCTGAGGCCGCTTCTCATGAAGACCACTCGGCAGCGCCGATTCCGCCGCCGGCTGCTGGCCTGTGTCCTGACCAGCCTGGTGCTGCTCGGCACCAGCGCCGACGCGGCGCCGCTTGACGCCCTGGCCCGGCGCTACCGCTTCACCCCTGACGTCGTTGGCTTCATCCTGTTCGACCCCGCTCAGGGGACCGTCGTCGAATCCCACCTCGCCGACACCGCTCGGATTCCGGCTTCGACAACAAAAGCCCTGGCCGCCCTCCACCTGTTGGGACCCGAGTATCGGTTTACCACCGCGCTGTTGCGAGACGGGCCGGTTCAGGACGGCCGCCTGCACGGCGACCTGTACCTGCGGGGCGGCGGAGATCCGTCCCTGTCAAGCGATGCCCTCCGGCATTTTGTCGCGGCCCTGAAAAAGGCCGGCATTCGACGCGTGGCCGGTCGCTTTCTTTTCGACGACAGTTTTCTGCCGTCCGCATCCGCCATCAACGCCCACCAGCCGACCGCTGCGGCGTATAATCCCGGCGTCAGCGCGCTGTCCCTGAACTACAACCGCGTCCAGCTCCAGTGGCGGCACACGGCCGGCAGGCCAGACTTTCGGACCAGCGTCTGGTCGCCGGCTGACAGTGGCAACCTGCCGCTGCGCGCCATCCAGACTGGCGTCCAGGCTCCGGGACTCGACCGACGCATGAAGTTTCTGCATAGCGCCCCGCAGCTTGACCGCTGGCTGCTGTCTCGCAGCCTGCCGCCCCAGGGCTGGCAGACCCTGCCGATTCGGACCGACCCGGGCCGTGTAG
>JAGWBB010000071.1:18571-50518 GCA_021296095.1 Desulfurellaceae bacterium
CTCGCGTCACACCCCCCGCCAGCTGGCGGCCATTCTCCGTCACGGCTGGCGACCCTCCACAGACCGGGCGCCGACGTTCGACTTTGCGGGTCTGCTTCCGGATGTCCACCGTCACAGCCCACCCGCACACGACCGAGTCCACGTCAGGGCCAAGTCCGGCACCATGCACTACGCCGACGGCCTGGCCGGCTATCTGCAGACCCGTCGTGGTCGGCGGCTGGGCTTCGTCATTCTACTGACCGACTTCGCCCGGCGAACCGCTCTTGACGCCGCGTTTGACAGCCGGATTGCCAGCACCCCGGCACCGGCACGAGCCTGGACCAGACGGGCCAAACGGTTTGAGCGAGCCCTGATCCGGTCCTGGCTGGAGCGCTACTAATCGCCCCCGGCCCCCCGTCCCTTGACAGCCCCCCACGCCCTTTGCTCTCCTGGCAGGTATGTCGCAGCCGAAGAGCGTCTTCTCCCTGACCGGTCAGCTCGTCGCCATCCGGACGACCCTTAAACGCGAATTGGGCACCGACTATGACGACAAAATCGAACCGGTCCGAGCCGCGCTCAGGGAAATCGCGCAAGACCAGCCGCTGGTGGAGATTCTCCAGCAGACAATTGATCGCCTGCTGGCCAGAGAGGCCGACAATGTGGAGTTGATGACCCTCATCGCGGCCGGCCTCGACGTCATTGAAGAGACCCAACAGACCCACCACTAGGCTCCGGACGCCTCCCCGGCGCATTCCTTTCCGGCCAGGGGCGCCGCTCAACCCCTGCCCGCTCCCGCTTGATTTGTTCTCCCGGTCAACAGTCTGAATGAGCAAGGCCCGGTGGCGGGGATGTCTTCCCGCATTCCTGGCGTGGGGTCGCTCCCGGAGTCGCTGGCCGACTCCGCCAGGCCATGCCCGTAATTTCATGGGGGAAATGAGAGGCATCATGCCGTATAGGGGAGTCCAACGCGTTGGCGCAGAAAATTTTGCTGCCCGGGAGGCCGGCCTTGAACCCAACTTCTTCCCCGCCGTGGCACTGCCCGTCCATGACCGCCGTCCTGTGCGCCCTGGTGCTGTGCGCCGCCCCCCGGATATGGGTGCAGGCGGCCGAGTCCTTTCGGAGCGGCACTGAGCCCATCCTGGCGGCCTCGAACACGGACACAGGGAGCCGCACGTCCCCGGTCGTTGGCGTGCAGTCTTCCGAGGGGGCGGAGTGCAGACCACCCGACACCGATGCGTGCATGAGCGGCTGCAAGGCCGGCGGGGCGCAGGCGGGGGAGGTCTGCTTAGGGCACTTCGTCGAGTGTATCAACACGTGTCAGTGGGACCAGAACGGCGACGGACGGGTCTCGGCCAGTGGCACCTCCCCCTGCCAAACCGGGAGGCAAACCTGCCTGAGCGAGGCATACCGCAGGCAGCAGGCTTGCGCCAGGAAGTGCCACTGCGCTGAAGACGCAGAGTCTGAGAACAGCGTCTGAGCAGTCCAGCGTCGGCCACCAGAGCCGCTCCGGTTAATGTCTCGGGATGGCGAGCGCCGATTTTGTTTCTTGGTCTGCGGCAGCACAAGCGCCCCCACGCATTGTCCCTGTCGGTGCGATCTGCTAAGCCTGAGGGGTGAGCCCGCACGACAAATTCGGCGCGATCCGCCGGGAACTCCAGCAGACTTTTCTGGAGCGCGCCGACCTGATCGACGGCGCCTTGGCCGCCCTGCTGTCATCCCAACACGTGCTGATCATCGGCCCACCCGGCACGGCCAAATCGATGCTGGCCGACGCCCTGTGTCGGCGGATTACCGGCGGGACCTATTTCCAGTGGCTGCTGACCAAATTCACCACCCCCGAAGAGCTGTTTGGCGCGGTCAGCCTCAAGGCTCTGGAGGCCGACGACTACCGGCGGGTGACCGACCACAAGCTACCCGAAGCCCAGATCGCCTTTTTGGACGAGGTCTTCAAGGCCAGCTCGTCGATCCTGAACGCCGTGCTGAGCATCATCAACGAACGCCTCTTCCACAACGGACGAGACATCATGGCCGTCCCCCTCCTGAGCCTGTTCGGCGCCAGCAACGAGCTGCCCGAGGACGACGAGCTACTGGCCCTGTACGACCGTTTCCTGCTGCGCTTTGTGGTCAACTACATCAGCGAAGACTTCCGCTTCCTCAAGATGTTGCAGGCCACCCCACCGGCCCAGTCCACCACCATCAGCCTCGACGAACTGCGCCAGATGCAGGACGAGGTCCGGGCCATCCGGGTGCCCGACGCCGTACTGAGCGTCCTGGCCGATATTCGCCGCGAGCTGGGCAAGAAAAACATCATCGCCTCGGACCGACGCTACCGCCAGAGCCTGTCCCTGCTCCAGGCCCTGGCCTATCTGTACGGCCGTACCGAGGTGAGCGAGTCGGACCTGTTTTTTCTGGAACACGTGCTGTGGAAAGAACCCTCAGAGCAGGGCGAGGTGCACGCCGTCATTCAGAGTCTGATCCACGGCTATGAGGACACCGTCCAGGAGCTGTTGTTTCAGACCCGCGAGCTGCGCGACTATGCCGAACGGGAGTGGGACGACGAGGAACAGCACGCCCGAGCCGTCATTGAAGCCCATACCAAGATCCGCCGCATCCTGACCCAGGTCGAAGAGATCAGCCAGCAGGCTCAGCAGGGCGGCCGTCCGCTTGAGAAAGTCGTGGCCATCCGCCAGGAGATTGAGGGCATTCAGCAACAACTGTTGGAGAAGATATGAGAGGGACAGGAAAAGACACGGAGTGAGCTCTGTGAGGATGGTGTGGTGGCAGAGCTGGTCTATACTTCGTCGGCCTTTCGGCATGGTTATACACAGGACGATCTACAGGAGATGCTCCAGAGCCGCTATATACAAGTCCGAAGCCAGCGAGGATTGTCTGATGTGTATGAGATTTTTGGACGGAATTTTGGGGGAGATTACCTGCACGTCGTGTACCGTCTTTTGCCGGACGGCCACTGGCGGGTGTTCCATATCGCGCGTATGACACCTGCCCACAGACGGCGCTACCGGAGCATACTGTGATAGGACACACAAAAACGATTCCACTGCTGTCTCCTGATGCGACAGAAGAGGAAATTATTGAGTGGACGGAAACCTACGATCTCGGGACACGCTTAGATTCCGGGATATCTGAGGTCGTAGCAATTCACCCGGGACGGACTGACGAGCAACGAACAGCCCAGCTCACCCTGCGCGTCCCTTCTTCCATGAAGGCCGCCATTCAAAGTCTGGCCAGGCAACGGACGACAAGTGCGGCAAGCCTGGCTCGGACCTGGCTTGCCGAACGGCTCCAACAGGAACTCGACGCCCAGGACTGAGAGCGCCCCCATGCCCCGACGCGCCGCGACCAGGAAAAAATCCCGCTTCATCCTCTCCCCACCCGCCCCCATCCCGCACAACGCGTGCTGGATCGAGAGCGATTCCTACGACCGCACGGTGTACCGCAAACTGCGTGACGCGTCGTCGCTGCACGCCCTGGAAGACACCGGCAACACCCTGGTCCCCCAGTTTGGAGCGCTGCTGCAAGACCTGTTCTGCGCCCTGTTCAAGTACAACGTCCTCTTTCTCGACGCCGACGCGGTGCTGCCCAGCGCCCTGCTGAACAAGACCCTGCTCGACGCCCTGCACCACGGCGAGCTGGCCCAGTTCCTGCGCGAGGCGACCGTCCTGGACGAGACCCGGGCCGGCCTGGCCACAGTCCTGCTGGGCGAGGGCGCGCTCGGGCTGCTCAAGTCCGAAAAGACCCTCACCCGCCGTCACATGCTCGACATGCAGCGCCTGCGCCAGCAGGAGGAAACGGTTCAGGACAAGATCGACGCCGCCCACGAGGCCAAACAGGTCACCAAGGAGCTGGCCGAGGATGGTGAGCTGTCCAAAAAGACCAAAGCGCTGCTGGAACAGGCCGCCAACAAGCTGGCCAGCGAGGCCCGGGCCGAGGACGCCCGGCTGCGTAAACAGGCCAAACAGCTCGACACCGAGCTGTCCGACATGCAGGCCGAGGTCGCCAACCGCTTCCGCAAAGAAGCCATCAGCGTCACCCAGAACCTGGACGATGCGCTCCAGCAGGCCGAGTCGTGGAGCACGACGGTCGGCGGCGGCTATCAGTCCTCGCCCGGTCGCCAGATCGAGCTGGGCAAGCATCTGGCCGGCAACGACAAGCTCAAGAAGCTGGCCCGCATGGTCGGCCGCATGAAGTACCACGCCCTGGCCCTGCGGCGCAAAATCTTTGAGCGCCGCTCAGAAGAGCTGTTTGAGGCCAGCCTGGGCAGTGAGATCAGCCGCCTGCTGCCGCACGAGCTGGTCGCCCTCCACCACCCCGTCCTGCGCAAAGATTTCACCCGGCGCCTGTTGGACCAGCAATTGCTCCTGTACTCGCTGCGAGGCATCGAAGAAAAGGGCAGAGGGCCGGTGATCGTGTGTCTGGACGGCAGCTCGTCCATGATGGGCGACAAAGAGGTGTGGGCTAAAGCCCTGACCCTGACCCTGCTGGAAATCGCCCGTCGCCAGCGTCGCCTGTTCCGGTCCATCTGCTTTTCCTCGGCGTCTAGCCCGCTGCACATCCTCGACCTCAACCCACGCGAGCGCTACGAGGTCGAAATGTCCAAGGTCATGGAGCTGGCCGAGTACTTCCCCGGCGGCGGCACCGACTTTGAGACGCCGCTCAACGCTGCGGTCGAGGGCTTGCGCCAGGCGCGTTTCAAGCGGGGCGATATCGTGTTTATCACCGACGGCGAGTGTCGGGTCAGCCCCGACTGGGCCGAGCAGTTTCGCCACGACAAAGACGCCCTGGGCTTCTCCCTGTTTTCTATCCTGATCGACGTCGGCTCCAGCTCGCTCGGCACCCTCAAAGAATTCAGCGACAAGATCACCAGCGTCTCCCAGCTGACCAGCGAAGGGGTCAAAGACGTGTTTGTGGACCTGTAAGGAGGCCCGGAAGATGAACCCGAGCAAAAACATCGCGGTGTGTCTGTCCTTTGACTTTGACGGGGTATCGGTCTGGAGCGGTTCATTTCGGACCCGGTCGCCCAGCACCCTGTCACGCGGCGAGTTCGGCAAGGTCGGCACGGCGCGCATCCTCGATCTGCTCGACCGCTACCGGCTGCCGGCCTCGTGGTTCATCCCCGGTCATACGGCCGAGACCTTTCCGGACAGCGTCCAGCGGATTGCCGACGCCGGGCACGAACTCGGCCATCACGGCTACTGCCACGAAAACCCGCGCTCGCTGTCGGCCGACCAGGAGCGCGACATTCTGGAGCGGGGCATGGCCTGTTTGCAGCGGGTAACCGGCACGCCGCCGGTCGGCTATCGCTCACCCGCCGCCGACGTCAGCCCGGTCACCCACAGCCTGCTCCTGGAGTACGGCTTTGTGTACGACTCCAGCATGATGGCCGACGATTTCACCCCCTACTACTGTCGGGTCGGGGACGAGATGCGCACCGACGCCCCGTATGTCTTTGGCCAGGAGATCGATGTGCTCGAACTGCCGCTGGACTGGAGTCTGGACGACTGGCCGTACTTCAACCTCCACTGGCCGGCCAACCACGTTGGTCTGCGCACCCCCGACGAGGTGTACCAGATCTGGGCGGCCGACTTTGACTTTCTGTACGACCGCATCGGCCAGGGCGTCTACACCCTGACCATGCACCCCCAAGTCATCGGCCGTGGCCACCGGCTGCTGATGCTGGAGCGGCTCATCGACTACTTCCAGGGCCATGACGGGGTCACGTTCAAGACCATGGGCCAGGTAGCGACCGAGTGGAAGCAGGCCCACCCGCTGCGGGGAGGTTCGGATGCCTGAGGCCATTGCCGTCCAGCCTGCGACGCCGCTGAGGCTCAACCTCCGACCCGTCATGGAACTGACGGATGAGCGGCTGTACCTGCTGTGTCAAGCCAATCAGGAACTCCGCTTCGAGCGGACCGCGCAAGGGGAATTGCTGCTTATGGCGCCGACTGCGGGGGAAACCGGGCGACGCAATGCCAAACTCACCCAACACCTGGCCAACTGGGCCGACACCGACGGCAGCGGTCTGGTCTTTGACTCTTCAACCGGTTTTGTGTTGCCAAACGGCGCGATGCGTTCGCCGGATGCCGCCTGGCTCAGGCGCTCGCGGTGGGAGAGCTTAAGCCCAGACCAGAAACAGACCTTCCTCCCCCTGTGCCCCGACTTTGTGATTGAGCTTCGTTCCGGAACAGACAGCCTCCAATCCCTGCAAGACAAGCTCCAGGAATACATCCAAAACGGTGCGCTGCTGGGCTGGCTCATCGATCCGCAATACCGACGGGTGTACGTCTACCGTCCCGGCGCGCCATCCGAGTGCCTGGAGAAGGTGAACTCTATCAGCGGAGACCCTGAGCTGCCGGGCTTTGGGCTCGACCTCAGTCAGGTGTGGGGCTGAGCAAAACAAGGGGCGACAGTTATGACGGATACGCCGGCCTCTGCCCTGTCTGACCTCCGGGTGCTCGACCTGACCGACCTCACGGGCGCCATGTGCGCCAAGCTGATGGGCGATATGGGCGCCGATGTGATTAAAATCGAGCCGCCCGGCGGCGACCCGACGCGCCAGATCGGACCGTTTCTCGACGCGCGGCCGGGCCACGAGCGCAGCCTGCTGCACTGGTTCTACAACACCAGCAAACGCGGTCTCACCCTCGACCTGCACACGCCGGCCGGCCAGGCCCTGTTCAAGCGGCTGGTCGCCAAGGCTGACGTGGTGATCGAGTCTTTTCCTCCCGGCAGCCTGGACACGCTCGGACTGGGCTATGACACCCTGGCCGGCCTCAACCCGCAGCTGGTGCTGACCTCAATCACCCCCTTCGGACAAAACGGGCCATACGCCGGCTACAAAAGCTCAGACACAGTGGCTGAAGCCCTGGGCGGCATGGTGTACGTCAACGGCTTTCCCGACGAACCCCCGCTACGCGGGCTGGGCCTGCAAGCCTACCACAGCGCCGCGTTTTTTGCCGCTATCGGGACCATGTCGGCGCTGTGGGCGCGCGACGCGACCGGCCGCGGCCAGTGGGTCGATATCAGCCTGCACGAGGCTGTGGCCGCTGCGGTCGAACACGTATCGCCGTTTTACCACCAGGGGCTGGGCGTTGAGACGCGGCGCGGCAGCCTGCACTGGAGCCGCTATTTTCGGGTCGCGCGGTGCAAGGACGGCTATGTCATGCACTGCACCCTGGGCGACTGGACCTCGCTGGTCGAATGGGTCAGGGGCGACGGCCAGGGGCCGGGCTTGGACGCGCCCGAGTGGCAGGATTTGGAGTACCGCCGGGATCACGCCGAGCAGCTGTTCGACCTGCTCGACGACTGGGCCAAGGACTATCGCGTGGCCGAGCTGATGGAGGGCGCCCAGCTGCGGCGCATTCCGTACGCCATGGTGCGGCCGCCCGAAGCCCTGCTTGACGACCCGCAGCTGGCCGCCCGCGGCTTCTTTGCCGAGTGTGAGCACCCCGAACTCAACCGCGCGGTGCGGTATCCCGGCGGCCCGTTCTTTTTCACCAAGACACCGTGGCGGATCTCGCGCCGGCCGCCGCTGCTGGGCGAACACAACACCGAAATTCTGGGCGGTGAGCTGGGACTCAGCTCCGAACAGCTGGCCGGGCTTGTGCAAGACGGCGTGATTTGAAACAACAGGACGGTTCACAGCTCAGATAAGGGAGGCGACATGGCACGGGTGGCAATCATCATGGGCAGCAAGAGCGACTGGGACAGTATGCGCCAGGCCAGCGATATCCTCACCGAACTCGAGGTCGCGCACGAAAACCGCGTCCTGTCGGCCCACCGCACCCCGGACGCCCTGGCCGCCTACATCAGCGACGCCGAGGCGCGGGGCGTGCGCGTCTTTATTGCCGGGGCGGGCGGCGCCGCTCATCTGGCCGGGGTGATCGCCTCCCAGACCCTGCTACCGGTTCTGGGTGTGCCTATGCAGTCAAAAGCCCTGAACGGTCTGGACTCGCTGCTGTCCATCGTCCAAATGCCCAAGGGCATTCCGGTCGCCAGCCTGGCCATCGGCGACGCCGGAGCGGGCAACGCGGGTCTGCTGGCAGCCCAGATTCTGTCGCTGGCGGACCCGGACCTGGCCGAGCGCCTCAAAGCCCACCGCGCCCGACAGGCGGCCAGGGTGCTGGAGCAGACGCTGGAGCAGCAGCTGTCTGAATGACGGAGAAAGAACACGGGACGGGAAGAGGGCCATGAGTGAGCTTGTCTTACAGACGACTATCGACGGCCTGCCGGCCCCCCGCCGGGGGAAAGTGCGGGATATTTATGAGACCGACGACTATCTGTTGATCGTCGCCACCGACCGGGTGTCGGCCTTTGACGTGGTCCTGCCCGACGGGATTCCGGGCAAGGGCCAGGTCCTGACCCAGGTCTCGGGGTTCTGGTTCGGGCAGCTGGCCGACCTCGTTCCCCACCATCTGATCTCGCTTGAGGTGGCCGACTTTCCGGCCGCCTGCCAGCCCTACCGTGACCAGCTGGCGGGCCGCAGCATGCTGGTCGAAAAGGCCGAGCCGCTGCCCGTCGAGTGTATTGTCCGCGGCTATCTGGCCGGCTCGGGCTGGAAGGAGTACGGCCAGACCCAGAGCGTGTGCAATATCCGGCTGCCGGCCGGACTGCGTGAGAGCGAGGAGCTGCCCGAGCCCATCTTTACCCCCTCGACCAAGGCGCCCGAGGGCGAGCACGACGAGAACATTGCCTTTGACGCGGTCGAGCGTTTGATCGGTTCGTCGCTGGCCGAACAGGTCCGGGACATCAGCTTGGCCCTGTATCGCCGGGCCCTGGCCCTGGCCAAGACAAAAGGCTTTCTGCTGGCCGATACCAAGTTCGAGTTCGGCCTCAAAGACGACCGGCTGCTCCTCATTGACGAGGTCTTTACCCCGGATTCGTCCCGCTTCTGGCGGGCCGATATCTACCAGCCCGGGACCGCCCAGGACAGCTACGACAAACAGATCATCCGCGACTATCTGCTGTCCATCAACTGGGACAAAAAACCGCCTGCGCCCCACCTGCCATCCGAAATCATCGAGCGGGCTGCGGCCCGCTACCAGGAAATCAGCGCCCGGCTGATGGGCGCGTAACAAACGGAGCACGGCATGCAGGTCAGTGTGTGGATGTGGATCGCGTTTACCGCTGCGGTGGTGGGGCTGCTGTTTCTCGACCTGACCGTGTTTCATCGCGACGCCCGGGTGACCTCGAAAAGAGAGGCTGCGGTGTGGAGCGCCTTCTGGGTCTGCCTGGCCCTGCTCTTCAACCTCGGCATCTACTTCCTGTACGGCAAAGAGCGGGCGCTCGAGTTTCTGGCCGGCTATCTGATCGAAAAATCCCTGAGCGTCGACAACATCTTTGTCTTCCTGCTGCTGTTTTCGTACTTTTCGGTCCCGGCCATCTACCGCCACCGGGTGCTGTTCTGGGGCATTCTGGGCGCCCTGGTCATGCGTGGCGTCTTCATCGGGGTCGGCGCCGCCCTGCTGCACCACTTCCACTGGGTCATGTACATCTTCGGCGCCTTTCTGGTCTTTACCGGCATCCGCATGCTGGCCAAGCACGAGGAGAACACCGACCCGAGCCACAACCCGGCCATCCGGCTGCTGCGGCGCTTCATGCCCATCACCCCAGGCTATGAGGGTCAGCATTTTTTGATCCGACGCGGCGGCCAGCTGTTTGCCACCCCCCTGTTGGTCGTGCTGGTCGCGGTCGAGACCACCGACCTGGTCTTTGCCGTTGACTCGATCCCGGCCATTTTCGCCGTGACCGACGATCCCTTCATTGTCTACACCTCCAACATCTTTGCCATACTGGGCCTGCGCGCCCTGTTTTTCCTGGTTGCCGGCGTCCTGGAGCTGTTCGTCTACCTGCGCTACGGCCTGGGCTTCGTGTTGAGCTTTGTGGGGGTCAAGATGTTGCTGGCCGACATCTATAAAATTCCCATCGGCCTGTCGCTGGGGGTAATCGCCGGCATTCTGACCATCTCGGTCGTGGCCTCCCTGCTGTTCCCACCCAAACAGCCGCAGGCGGCCGAACCGCCGACCGGCGGCGATGAACAGCTGCCAGCCTCGGGCATAAAATAGTTCCGGCCGCAATAGTTCCAGCCACGAATGTCGTTCATCGCCTCACGCCGACCGACAGAAAGAGAGGAAGGCCGTGCCGCGCGCCATCCGTTGCCTGACCACCGTCCTGTTTGTGCTCATGTGTGAAGCGCCGCACGCCGAGCCCCTGCCCGTCTACCACATCTATCTGGCCGGCCCCGAGGTCTTTTTGCCCGACCCGGTCAAGGCCGGCGCCGACAAGACGGCCCTGATCGCGCGCCTCAACGACGAGCACGACTGGCCCTTCCGCCTCGTCGGCCTGTATCCGCTGGACCCCGACATTCCCGACTTCAAGCCTGACCGCAACACCGGCCTGCGCATCTACCGGGCCAATATCGCCTTGATGGACAAGGCGCATGTCATTGCGGCCAACATGGTCCGCTTTCGTGGTCCGAAGCATGGATGTCGGCACGGCGTTTGAGATGGGCTATATGCGCGGTGCCGGCAAGCCGGTGTACGCCTACTACAACGCCGAGCCGTTTTACGGCGCGAGCGAGGCACCGGGCGTGTACGCGGACAGAGTCGCCACACACTACCCACTCGACCCGACCAACCCCCAGTTGGACATTCACGGCCAATCGGTCGAGAACTTTGGCATGGCCGACAACCTGATGATGATGGGCGCGCTCGACGACGCCGGGGCGGACATCCAGCCCTCCTTTCGCGCCACTATTCTGCGGATTGCCGCCGACCTCCAGGCCCGGCTGTCGTCAGCCGACGGAGGCGTATCCGGTCCGTAGCGAGCGGCGCAGCGCCGTGGACAAGACCGGCCTCAGCGAGAGTGACACACGCGCCAAGTTCATCACCCCGGCCCTCCTTCGAGCCGGGTGGGACGGGGCCGCGCAGATTCGCCGCGAGGTCAGCTTTGTCAATTGCGTTTTCCTCCAACGGCGAAGGCTTCGTGCTCCGTGATTCGACGGGCCTGAGCACTGAGCGGAAGACCACGCTTGTTCTGGATGCCTTTTCATCTCCAGCTGACCTGCGGGCGCGCTATCGTGCCCTGGGAGAGCCTGACACGGGCGCCCGAGGTCATTTTCTCTCATGGGACTGCTCTAATGATGGCGGCACAAAGCATCGTGTTATTATCAGCTATCGGATCAATACCATGGCCGTCGTCATTGAAGCCATTGTCATAACTTATGACCTCATCCTGCTGGTCATGGCCGCCCTCACCGGCAGAACCTGCTTGCCTAGCGCACTTCACGATGCTGTGTAGCCCTTCAACTTCAGGCGCGTTACGCCTGACGCTCAGGACGAACGGCCTCCCGTGAAGCAGGGAATGCCGGATCACGTCCGGCCTGACGAGAGCGGAACGGCAGGGCTACAGCCTAACGTGAAACGCTCTAGGAGTGTGTGCGGACTCGTTGCCGCAGACCTGAAGTATTACCAACGAACCCGTGTCGGGTGTGGATATCACGCCGCCAGACTACTCCTGCCGAGACTTCCCTTTCCAGGCCCTGCCGTCCCAGACTCGCTCTCAGGCTGTTAGCGGTATGCCTTCCGCCTGTGCCGCTGCGCTGAGTTTGCGGTCAAGGGTTGCAAGTGGTCGCTGTTGCCGGACCGCTAATTCCAGGTACAGCGCATCATATGCGCTCAATCCATGGGTCCTGGCCAGCCGGAAGAGGGAAGCGTTGTCCGGTGCGTGGTCCAAATGGATACCCAGAGCGTCAAGAGCCCGCACGGCCACCGCCGTGTCTTCGGGCGTCAAGCGTCCCCTGCGCTCGGCGATGACCAGCACGTTCCGGACTTCTACCCACCACAGCGCCGGAGCAGTCCCACCAATCTTCGCCACTTGCTCCAAGGTCGCGTCGACTCGGGACGACTGCTCATCCCTGAGCACCCAGGCCAGGGTGACGGAACTATCCAGGACGGGGGCCTTCATCGTCGGCCTTCATCGCGCATCTGAAGAATATCCTCTGTGGTCGCCCAGCCAATGCGCTTACGCAGAGCGCGGAGGGTGTTGGCCGCAGCAACGGCGCTTTCCCGGTCGGGCGCTTCTGGTGGGACCAACCGGGCTACCGCGCGTCCCCGCTTGGTGATGATGATGGTCTCCCCACGCGCGACCTCATCCAGAAGTGCAGACAGGTGGGTTTTCGCTTCGAATGTACCAACTTCTCTCATAATCCTTCCCAGAGGAACAAACTAGTCTATTATCTAGTTAGATAAAGCCAGAGTCAAGTCGCACAGCAGCACAGAGGAGGTTTTTCGCTCTCCCGCCCGCCTGGGCTTTCATCAGATGGGCGTAGCGGGCGGTGTGGGCTCTGTGTGCCGTTTGCAGCTCCTGGTCCACTCGACCTTGATTCCGTTTACAATCTAGCTATGTTATTAGCTAGATTCTCGCTCAGCTGAGAGTAACGCTCATGTTCGTCGTCAACGTTCACCAAGCCAAGACCCAACTCTCACGACTCCTGGCGCGAGTCGAGGCGGGCGAGGAGGTCGTGATCGCCCGCCGAGGTGAGCCGGTCGCGCGACTCGTCGCCTGCAAGCCTCGGAGCAAACGGCAGCCCGATGTTCTCAAGGGCAAGGTCGTCATACCCGAGAGCTTCTTCGATCCGCTGTCGGAGGCGGAACTGAGGGCCTGGGAGGGGCAATAGCGTGCGGGCATTGCTGGACACCCATGCGTTCCTGTGGTGGCTTGCGGACAGCAGGCGTCTGTCCAGAACGGCGTACCGGGCAATTGCGGACGAGGCGAACGACATTGTCGTCAGTGCGGCGTCGGCCTGGGAAATCACCACCAAGTACAGACTTGGCAGACTGCCGGAGGGCGCAGTTGCGGCGGTCGATGTCGCCGGGAGCATTACCGGCCAAGGCTTCGGGGACCTGACGATCAGCGTTGCTGATGCCGAACGAGCCGGGCGATTGCCCGGCCCACATCGCGACCCGTTCGACCGTATGCTTATCGCCCAGGCTCTGGCGCACGATTTGGTGATCGTGTCGATTGATGCAGTATTCGACCGTTACGGCGTCAATCGACTGTGGTGACACAACGATCCGCGCCGGAGACCCGTACCGCCACTCTGCGTGAGGCAGCGACACAATGTTTCCGGTCTGATCCGTGCGGTTCAATGGAGCATACCCCGACACGGAATGGAGCTAGTCGGTGTCTTCTGTCCTCTACGAACCGCATGAACCCCCGCCCTACCCCCTCGCCTTCGGACTGAGTTTTCAGCGGGCGATGATCATGGGGGCCCGGCCTGGTGCTCATCCCGACCATCGTGATGCGGGCCGCGAATCAGGACGAAAGCTACCTGGTGTGGACGATCTTTGCCCTGCTCATGGTCAACGGCCTGATCACGATAGTGCAGACGCTTGGCCTGGGGCGCTTTGGCTCTGGCTACGTGCTGGTGATGGGCAGCACCAGCGCCTTCATCGGGGTGTGTGTCACCGCGCTCACCGAGGGTGGCCCGTCTCTGCTGGCCAGCCTGATTGTCGTGGCCGGCCTGTTTCAGTTCGCGCTGGCCAGCCGTCTGTCCCTGCTGCGGCGCTTCATCACGCCGGTGGTGGCTGGGACGGTCCTGGCCCTGATTCCCGTTACCGTCATGCCGGCCATCTTCCGGCTGATGGCCAGTGTGCCGGACGGGACGCCGGGGGCGGCGGCCCCGCTAAGCGCGGCGGTCACCTTTGCCACGGCCGTGGCGCTCTCGCTCCGCGCCTCAGAGACGTGGCGACCCTGGGCGCCGCTGATTGGGGTGACGGCCGGCTGTGTGATGGGTGCATGGTTCGGCCCGTACGATGTGAACCGGATCCTGGCCGCGGCCTGGATTGGCCTGCCGACCAGCGCCTGGCCGGGGCTGGACCTGAGCTTTGGTCCCGCCTTCTGGTCCATCCTGCCCGCCTTCCTGTTTGTGATCCTGATCGGAACGACGGGAACCCTCAGCCATGCCGTGGCCGTGCAGCGGGTCTCGTGGCGCCAGCAGCGGGCGACCGATCTGCGCGCCGTCCAGGGTGCGGTGGCCACCGTCAGCCTGGGCAATCTGCTGTGTGGCCTGGCCGGGACGATCCCGTGCGGCACCCGGCCGTCGAGCGCGCCGTTCATAGAACTGACCGGCGTGGCCGCCCGGCGGGTCGGCGTGTGCATCGGCCTCATCTTCCTGGCCCTGGCCTTTCTGCCCAAGGTGATGGCCGTGTTGCTGGCCATTCCCAGTCCGGTGGCGGCCGCCTACCTCACGGTCCTGGTCAGTCTCATCTTTGTTCAGGGCATGCAGCTCGTCCTCCAAGGCGGCAACGACTACCGCAAAACCCTGGTGACCGGCGTGTCGTTCTGGGTCGGGGTTGGCTTCCAGTACCAGGCCATTTTCCCCGACTATCTGAGCGGGACATGGGCGGTTCTGCTGGGCAACGGCATCACTGCCGGGGGGCTCACCGTCGTCGGCCTGACCCTGTTCCTGGAGCTGACCGGTCCCCGTCGGCGGCGGCTCGACATCGAGCTGGGGATCGCCGGCCTGCCCAAGCTGACGGCGTTCCTGCGCGAGCTGGCCGCTCGCCTGAGGTGGAGCGGGGAGGCAACCCAGCGGCTGTGTCTGATCGGCGAGGAGGCGCTGACGAGTCTGATCCAGCAGACGGACGCCAAGACGGCGGACCGCGCCACGCCACGCTTGCGGGTGCTGGCCCGCTAGGACGGGGCGGCGGTAGAGCTGGAGTTCATGGCCGCAGTCGGCGAGGAAAACCTTGAGGATCACATTGCGCTGCTCGGGGACCAGGTGGAGACGCCCGACGAGCGGGAACTCTCGCTGCGGCTGCTACGCCACTTTGCCTCGTCCGTCCGTCACCAGCAGTACCACAACATCGATATCGTGACCGTGCGCGTGGACGGCGCAGGCTAAGCCCGCACGACGTGCTGCTCTCGACCCCGCGCGACTTTCCAGGCATAAAACGGAGCTATGCCGGAGCCGCCGTTGTTCGCCATCCCAGCTGTTGATCGTGGACTGACCGCACAACTCCAACACAAGATCGACCACAAAACCAAGAACGGCTGGCGCTGCAAATCGGTCTCGTGCAAAACACCCTCTCGCCCACCCTCCGCTCTCCGCATCTGCTCGTGTTTGCCGGCGACCACGGTATTACTGCGGAAGGGGTCAGCGCCTACCCGCAAGACGTGACCTGGCAGATGGTGCTGAACTTCCTGAACGGCGGGGCGGCGATCAACGTCTTCGCCCAACAACACGCCATCCGCCTGCGGGTGATCGACGCGGGCGTCAATGCCGAGCTGCCCGCTCACCCGAAGCTGAGCGACGCCAAGATCGCTTACGGCACGAAGAACTTTCTGACCCAAGCGGCCATGACCCAGGACGAATGCCACCGGGGGCTGCAACTCGGGGCGTCACACATTGACCACATCCAGACCTGTGACTGTAACATCGTCGGTTTTGGCGAGATGGGCGTCGGCAACACCTCAGCTGCGGCGGCTATCATGAGCCGCGTGTGCGGGCTGCCGCTTGAGGCGTGTGTCGGACGTGGCACCGGCCTCAACGATACCCAGCTGCGGCATAAAATCGAGGTGCTGCGACGCGCCCTGCACCACCACCCCGCCGTCCGTCAGCCGCTCGATGTCCTGCGCACGTTTGGCGGATTTGAACTGGTCCAGATGTGCGGCGCCATGCTACAGGCCGCACACCAGCGCATGCTGGTGCTGGTGGACGGTTTTATCGCCACCGCCGCCTTCCTGATTGCCTCTCGGCTCCAGCCGGCCATTCAGGACTATGCCATTTTCTGCCACGTGTCCGACGAGCACGGCCACCGACGCCTGCTCCAGCACCTCGGGGCCAGCCCCCTGCTCGACCTGCGCTTGCGGCTCGGTGAGGGAACGGGCTGTGCCCTGGCCTATTCCCTGATAGACGCCAGCGTGCGCTTTTTGAACGACATGGCCAGCTTCGAGCAGGCGGGGGTGGCGGGCAAAAAGGACGCGGAGTGAGCAGGCTGGTCGAAGAACTCCACATTTTCTTCTCGGCCGTGCTGTTCTACACCCGGCTTCCCGTCCCGGCCTGGGTGATCCATACAGACGCCTATCTGAGCCACAACCCCAAGTACTTTCCGCTCATCGGCTGGCTTGTCGGCAGCCTGGCGGCGGGCGTGTACTGGCTCGCCTGCCAGCTCTTTTCGCCCCCAGTCGCGGTAGTGTTGTCCATGCTGACGAGTGTCTGGGTGACAGGTGCTTTTCACGAAGACGGCCTGGCCGACACCTGCGACGGTTTCGGCGGCGGCTGGAGTCAGGATCGTGTCCTGGCCATCATGAAAGACAGTCGCCTCGGCACCTACGGCACGATCGGTCTGTCGCTGGTCCTGTTGCTGAAATTCACGGCGCTGGTGTCTCTGCCCGCCCAGCTGGTGCCGGCGGTGCTGATTGCGGGTCACGCAGTGAGTCGATTCGGCGCGGTCAGCCTGCGGCTCAGTTTATCCTACGTCCGCGAGAACGAGGACAGTAAGGCCAAACCCATCGGCAAAGCGCCGCTGGCTCCTTCACACGCCGGGCTGGCTGCGGTGTTCGGCCTGCTACCCCTGTTTGCTCTTCTCGACATCCGCTACGGGCTCGTCCTCATCCCGCTCCTGCTCGTGCGCTGGTATCTGAGCCGCTATTTTTTCAAGCGGATCGGCGGCTTTACCGGCGACTGTCTGGGCGCCGCCCAACAGGTGCTTGAAGTCGTGTTTTATCTGAGCGTCCTGGGGCTGTCCGGCTCTCAGGCTGGATCAGCCGTCTTCACAGCCGGGGCATGATGTCCTGGGCAAAGATTTCCAGGTGCTCCATATCGTCAAAGGCCGGGTTGATCATCAGGTGCCGCGCCCCAGCCTGGACCAACGCCCCGAGCTTGTCGATACACTCCTGACGGCTGCCCCAGATTGAGACCTGCGAGGCCATATCGGCGCTCTTGTAGCGCACCCCAAACCACTCCCGCAGCCGACGCTCGGCCCGGTCGTGGTCGTTATCGACCGCCACATACACCCGCTTTGAGACCGCAAAGCTGGCCGGATCACGCTGTGCCTGGTCGAGAAAGCGCTGGACATGGCCGTACTGGCTCACAAAATCGGCGCTGGACGACGAACCGGCCCCCATCCAGCCGTCGCCGTGGCGGACCGCCCGTCGCAGGGCCGACTCCGAGCGCGCCCCAAACCAGATCGGCGGGTGCGGCTTCTGGACCGGCTTGGGCTCCATGGCCGCGTCTTTGAGCTGCCAGAAGCTGCCGGCGTAGTTGGCCGTGGGCTCGGCCCACAGCGCCTTCATGATGTCCAGGCCCTCGACAAAGCGCCGCATCCGGTGCTCTTTGGTGTAGCCGAAGACAGTTTCCGGCACATGCCCGCCACCGCCCACGCCGACGATCAGCCGCCCGCCGCTCATGCAGTCGAGGCTCGACAGGGCTTTGGCCAGCTGGAGCGGGTTGCGCAGGGTGGTCAGCATGACCGAGGTGCCGAGCTTGGCCGTATCGGTCAGAGCTGCCACATAGGTCAGCAGCGTCACCGGTTCAAGAATCGGAAAGTCGCTCAGGATGGTTTCCTGAACCCACAGGCTGTCATAGCCCAGCGCTTCGGCCCGTCGCACAAAATCGCCCACAAAGCCCATATCCACACCAGCATCAGGAAAAACCTGAGGAATCGCGAACCCGCACGGGGTGTTGCCAGCTGCCATACCTGTCCTCCTTTGGCATTGTCTTATCTTGACCGGCGGATCGGAGCAAGGAAGAGTTTCCCGATGCTTGACCGACTCGCCTGAGTGCCTTATGTTCCGGTAACGTTTCCGACACGAGGGATATGGCCATGCAATCGAGACACGACGGAGCCAAGCAGCGACTCGCCCGGCACCGCGCAAAGCTCACCGCCCAGGGAACACGGCGCGTTGAGGTCACCGTGCCAGCCCAGGATGTCGGTATCGTCAAGGCTGTCGCCGGCGTACTTCGCACGGGTGGCGACGAGGCCCGGTGGCTGCGCGACGTGCTGGCCTGCCTCACACCACGCGAACCGGCGCGAACCGGCGCTGAGCTGTTAGCCTTTTTGCGCGCCTCGCCGCTCGTGGGAGAAGACCTGATAATCGAGCGTGACCGCACCCCGGGTCGCGTGGTGGATTTCGAATAGTGGCCTTTCTTATCGACACGAATGTCATCAGCGAGACCTTCCGACCGCGCCCCAACCCCCGGGCGCTCGAATGGATCGGCCGTCAGATGTCCAGCGACCTGTTCCTCGCTGCGGTCAGCCTTGGAGAACTCGTGCGCGGCGCCCGTCGGGTCAAGAACACAGCCAGGCAGGAGCGCCTCGCCCGCTGGATCAATCACGATCTGACCGCCCAGTTTCAGGACCGTATCCTGCCCTTCGACAGGGAAGCGGCGGTAATTTGGGGGGCGATTATGGGCGAGGGCGACAGGACCGGTCGGCCCAAGCCCATGGCGGATGCGCAGATCGCTGCAGTAGCGTTGCGGAACGGTTTGACTCTGGCCACGCGAAATATCCGGGATTTCACGGACATGCAGGTGACGCTTGTCGACCCGTGGGCGGCCTGACAAGCCCAAACCACTTTGAGAGAAAGAACGCAGCATGGCTGAGCAGGGCCGTTTCACCGACCGTGATGATCGGTTTCACTTTGACGAGCTGGGCGCAGACTGGTGGGCGACCGAGACGGCCTGGTTCTCCTTCTTCCACCCGCAGCGGCGCCTGGGCGGCTGGTTGTATACCCAGGCACGGCCGACAATCGGCACCGTCGCCGGCGGCGCCTGGGTCTGGGACGACTCGGCTCACCTGCCCTGGGAAGTCCTGTACTCGGCAAACTACACCGCCCTGGAATTGCCGCGCGAACACGACCTGGACGACATCCGCCTGCCGACCGGCGTTTCGATCCGGGTCATCGAACCCTGTATGTCCTACGCCCTGGGCTATGACGATGAGCCGCGTCTACGGGCCGTGCTGCGCTTTGACGGCGTGATGCCGCCCGAGCCGCTGACCGGTACGGGCTCGACGTTTGGACGCGCGCAGCATTTCGACCAGATCGGCCGCGTGAGCGGTAGCCTCGTCCTGCACGGCGAAACGATCCCGATTGACTGCCTGGCCATCCGCGACCGCACCTGGGGACGGCGCCGGGAGGATCGCCCCCGGCAGGCGGCGTATGTCACCGGTGTGGCCACCCCCGACCACGGCTTTCTGGCCGTGACCAACGTGGACAAGGACCGGAATCCGGTGGCGTATGGCTTTCTCCACCGCGACGGACGGACACAACCGCTGGCGCAGGGCGAGCGCAGGGTTGAGCGAGATACACAAAACGGCTGGATCACCCGCGTCGAGATTCAGGCTCGCGACAGCGCGGGCCGCGAACTCCACGCGGTGGGCGAGCCGCTGAGCCGGATCGTGATTAACCGCCACACCTTTATCGACATCAACAGCCTGATGCGCTGGGACATCAACGGAGAGGGCGGCCACGGCGAGGACCAGGACATGTGGCCCGTGCACCGTTGGTCGCGTCTGCGGCGCAGCGCCCGGGCGGCAGACGCAAGGAGGATCTGATGCCGGACTACATCCAACTGGCTCCAGCCGCACTCTTGGAACGCATCGCCCGCACGCTCAAAACCGACATCGGCCCGGCGGTCGAGGCCGCCTATCCCAAGACGCAAGCCTTCATGGCGGCCGTGGTCCTGCAAAAACTCGCCGGCCAACTGCGGCTGGCCGACGACCACGCCACAGCCGGCCGGAACGACATGCAGGAACTCGCGGCAGAACTGGCCAGAGAACTCGACACGACTACTCCCCCGTCCCTCCGAGCTGCGGTACAGACTCTGGACCACGACCGCGATACGGCGAGCGTGTCACGGCTCATTGAAACCCTGTATGCCACCCGGTCCGAGCTGGGTGAGGAAGGCTTTAACAGCCTCATCGGCCGGGTGCGCGCCCGGCTGCGGGCACGCATCGACCGCGAGATGGTGTACGCCGCATGAGCACGCCTGCCGACGACCGGGATATGGCCGAACGCATCCGCCACTACATTCAGACCCGGCTGCCGGGCGTGACCGACCTGCGCCTCGAAGCCCTGGAGCGCATCGCCGTGGGCTGGTCGCACGAGACCTGGCTGTTCGACGTCCACTGGACCGAGAACGGCGCCTCAAAAACGCGGGGCTTGTGCCTGCGACGCGACCCGGGCAACGCCCTGTTGCGACACTTCTCCGATCTCGGCGTGCAGTTTCGGGTCCTCCAGTGTCTGGCCTCGACGCCGCTGCCCACCCCCACGCCGTACTGGTACGAGAGCGACCCCGCCATTCTCGACAAACCCTTCCTGGTGATGGAGAAAGTGGCCGGAACCTGCCCGAGTCCGTGGGGTTCGTCCGGCCGGCGCTTTTACGCCGAGGCTGCCGCGCGCGGCAGCCTGCCCCGGAGTTTTACCACCACCCTGGCCACCCTCCACACCATTGACTGGCAGGCGGCCGGTCTGGCGTTCCTGGGCGTGCCCGGGTCAGGCAAGGATTTTGCGCTGCGTGAAGTCAACAAGTGGTGTGAGCTGGTCGCACTCTCTCAGCAAGAGCCGCACCCCATCCTCGTAGACCTCATCGGCTGGCTCAAGGCCAACGCACCCGCCACCACGCGTCTGACGCTGGTCCACGGTGCCTATCGGACCGGCAATCTGTTGATCGACAGGGACGAAGTCTCGGCGGTTCTGGACTGGGAGCTGCAAGTCATCGGAGACCCGATGTACGACGTGGCGTATGTCCTGACCGACCTGAACCGTGAGGGCAGCCAACTGCTGTCGCATCTTGTCGAGCGGGACGCTTTTTTCCGGGACTATGAGCAGGCGACCGGCATAGCCATCGACGAGGCGGTCTGCTGTTATTACGGCATGCTGTATCAGCTGCGCTCGGCCGCGTTCTGGATGAGTGCGGCGGGGCTGTACGCCACCGGCCAGAGCGACGACATCCGCCTCGCCCGCACCGCCTGGTCGGTGCCCGTTGTCCTGGAAGGGGCGGCCCGGGCGCTGGGCTATTAGGGTGTGGAGACATGTCTCAAGACAGACACCAATGCTAGAGTGGGTCACATGCCGAGAGCACAGCACAAAATTTCTCAATCCTCTCAACCGTCTCAATCGGACAGACAGGGACAGGCATTGTACGAACAGGACTTCTACGCCTGGGTTGGAGAACAGGCAGAAGCGCTGCGGTCCGGTCACACGCAAGGGCTGGATATCGAGAACCTGGCTGAGGAGATTGAGGACATGGGGAGAAGCCAGCGACGGGCTGTGAAAAGCGCGCTCATCATCATCCTGATCCATCTCCTGAAGTACCGCTATCAGCCGCACCATCGGACCAACAGTTGGCGGGCAAGCATACGAGAGCACCGCCGCCGCGTCCGCGATGAATTAGCCGACAGTCCGAGCCTACGACCGTATATTGAACGCGTTCTTGACGATTGCTATCAGGATGCCCGTGAAGCGGCTGCGGATGAAAGCGGCTTACCTGTTGTGACGTTTCCTGCTGTTTGTCCGTTTGCTTTGGAACAGGCTCTCGACCGGAATTTTTTGCCGGGCTAGGGGCGGGTTTAAAACCCGCCCCCGCTCGTGGTCAGGGGGACAGGCCCTCGACCCGCAGCCGCCACGGCGCCATGCCCCCGTCCCCGCTCATGGTCGGGGGGATAGGCCGGCGTTGATTTCCGACCGGGCATATGGTTGTCTCAGCCCACGGCCGAGACCGGCCCAGAAACCGGCCCAGAAACCGGCCCACACTGGAGAGATCGCAGATGAAACTCGACACCCTGATGACGGCCAGTTCGTTGCAGGAGGCCATTGCCATTGCCCGCTATGCCGAAGAGGTCGGCTTTGACGCGGCCTGGAGCATGGAGAACACCCACGATCCGTTTCTGCCCCTGGCCGTGGCCGCCACCAGCACCAGCCGGCTCAGGCTGGGCACGGCCATAGCCCTGTCCTTTCCCCGCAGCCCCATGTCGCTGGCCTACACCGCCTGGGATTTGCAGAAGTCCTCGGGCGGCCGGTTCGTGCTGGGCCTGGGCACCCAGGTCAAGGGCCACAACCAGCGCCGCTACAGCGTGCCGTGGCAATCACCGGGTCCGAAGCTGCGCGAAATCGTCCAAGCCCTGCGGGCGATCTGGGACTGCTGGCAGAACGGTACCCCGCTGCGCTTCGAGGGCAAGTTTTTCAATCACACACTGATGACGCCGGCCTTCAGCCCGGGCAAGATTGACCATCCCCAGGTGCCGGTCTATATCGCCGGGGTCAACCCCTATATGTGTCGCCTGGCCGGCGAGCTGTGCGACGGCTTTCACGCCCACCCCTTCCACTCGGCCCGCTTCCTGCGCGAGCGCGTTATTCCCCAGCTTGCCGAGGGTGCGGCCAAGGCCGGACGCAGCCGGGAAGACGTGTGTGTCTCCAGCTCGGCCTTCGTCATCATGGGCGACAGCCAGAAGGAAATCGACGCCATGCGCGAAAAGGTCCGCAGCCAGATCTCCTTCTACGCCTCAACCCGCACCTATCAGCCGGTGCTCGACGTGCACGGCTGGGGCGAGGTGTGTCTGGCGCTCAACAAAAAAGCCGCCCAGGGCGAGTGGCAGGCCATGGCCAGGGACATCACCGATGAAATGCTGGACGTGTATACGGTAACCGGCAGCCCGGAAGAAATACCGGCCCTGCTCAAGGAACGCTACCACGGTCTGCTCGACCGGGTGGCCTTCTACCACCCCGACCGGCCGGGGGTCAACGACAAACGCTGGCGAAACATTGTCGAAGCCTTTGCCGCATAAAATCCCAAAAGGGCAGAGGGCAAAAGGCAAAGCTGAAGACCGAAGACCTTTCTTTCACACAAGGAGTCTCCTATGCGCGCCTGGGAAATCAACCAAGAGTTCGGCATCGAACAGCTCCACTGCGTCGAGCGGCCCGACCCACAGCCGGGTCCCCACCAGATCTGCATCCGGGTCAAAGCCACCTCGCTCAACTACCGGGATCTGATGACGGTCAAACACGGCGGGCTGCGCGGCCTCAAACAGCCCCTGATCCCGCTGTCCGACGGAGCCGGGGAAGTGGTGGCCATCGGCGAGGGGGTCAGCCGGGTCAAGACAGGTGATCGGGTGGCCGGTATCTTCTTTCAGTCGTGGCTGTCGGGCGGCCCCAAAGCCAGCCATGGCCAGTCAGCCCTGGGCGGCGCGCTGGACGGCATGTGGGCCGAGTATGTGGTCCTGGACGAGGACGGCGTGGTCTGTATCCCCGACTACATGTCGTATGAAGACGCGGCCAGCCTGCCCTGTGCGGCGGTCACCGCCTGGCAGGACCTGGTGTCGGTCGGCCAGATGAAGGCCGGCGATACGGTCCTGGTGATGGGCACCGGCGGGGTGTCGATCTTTGCCCTGCAATTCGCCAAGGCGGCCGGCGCCCAGGTCATCATCACCTCCAGCAGTGACGAAAAACTGGAGCGCGCCAAGCAGCTGGGCGCCGACCACCTGATCAACTACAAGACCACCCCCGACTGGGGCAAAGCCGCCCTGGACATTACCGACGGGGTGGGGGTCGATCATGTGGTCGAGGTCGGCGGGGCCGGCACCCTGGGCCAGTCGTTTCAGGCCACCCGGGTGGGCGGTTTTATCGGCCTGATCGGTGTCCTGTCGGGCTTTGCCGGCGAAACCAACCCGATGCCGATCCTGCAAAAGAGCATCCAGCTGCGGGGCATCTATGTGGGCTCGCGGGACATGTTCGAGGACATGAACGCGGCCATGACTATCAACCACACCCAGCCGGTGATCGACCAAGTGTTTCCCTTCGAGCACGCCCAGGACGCCCTGCGCTGCATGGACAGCGCGGTCCACTTCGGCAAAATCGTAGTGACCGGCTAGGCGGGACGGCATGAGCGAGCAGCACCCCCAGCGCCGGGCGCTGAGCGGCGTACGCATCCTGGACTTCACCTGGGTGGTGGCCGGGCCGGTGGCGACCCGGATTCTGGCCGACCAGGGCGCCGAGGTGATCAAGATCGAGCGGCGCGACTCGCTCGACCTCGGCACCCGCCGGGGCGGCTTTACCGGCAACCTGTTCCGCGGCAAGCACAGCACCGTGATCAATATGGCCGACCCGCGCGGGGTGGAGATCGCCCGCCGGCTGGTGGCGGTCTCGGACGTGGTAATCGACAACTTCAGCGCCCGGGTGATGCGCAACTGGGGTATGGACTACGACAGCCTCATCCAGATCAAGCCCGACATCATTGCCGTCAGCATGTCGGGCTTTGGCCACACCGGGCCGCACAAGGACTACGTCAGCTACGGCCCGACCCTCCAGGCTCTGTCCGGCTATACTCTGCTGATGCGCCACGCCGGCAAGGAGCCGGCCGGCTGGGGCTATTCCTACGCCGACATGTCGGGCGGTTACAGCGGCGCCCTGGCCGTGCTGATGGCCCTGTGGCACCGTCGACGCACGGGCCAGGGACAGTTCGTCGATCTGTCACAGTTTGAGACGATCTCCAGCATTGTCGGGCCGGCCCTGCTCGACAACGCGGCCAACGGAACGGTCCTCGGCCCGCCGGGCAACCGCTCTCAGGAGGCTCCGGCCGCACCGCACGGCCTCTATCGCTGCCGGGGCGACGACCGCTGGTGCGCCATCACCGTGTTTACCGAAGCCGAGTGGCAGGCGCTGTGCCGGGTGCTGGCCAACCCGGCCTGGACCCGCCAGGAGCGCTTCGCCAGCCTCGACGCGCGTCTGGACAACCAGGACGAGCTGGACCGCCATATCGAAGCCTGGACCCGCCAGCACACGCCCCACGAGGTCATGCGCGTGCTCCAGCAGGCCGGCGTAGCGGCCGGGGTAGTGGCCAACGCTGAAGACCTGGACCGCGACCCGCAGCTCCGCACCCGGGGCTACTGGGCGCAGGTGGACAGCCCGGACAAGGGCCGGGCCGTGCTGGACGGCACCCCGATCAAGCTGTCAGCCACGCCCGGTGGGGTCCACGCCCCGGGGCCGCTGCTGGGCGAGCACACCGATGCGGTCTTAGGCCGCATCCTGGGCTACTCGGAAGAACATATCGCCCAGCTCAAAACCGCCCGCGTCGTAGCCTCGCAGGCCGAGATTGCGGCCGACAGGACGGCGCCGAAATCGTCGTGACACGGAGGAGCGTATGCCTTTTGCCAGCATTAACGGGATTGAGCTGTACTACGAGGTCCACGGTCAGGGCCCGGCCCTGGTCTTTGCCCACGGCGGGGGCGGCAGCCATCTGAGCTGGTGGCAGCAGGTGCCAGCCTTCTCCGACTCCTTCAGCGTCATTACCTTTGACCACCGGAATTTCGGACTGTCGCGGGATGTCCCGAACGGTCCCGGTCCCACAGCTTTTGTGCAGGATCTGGTCGCCCTGCTCGATCATCTTGAGGTGGAAAAAGCCGTGCTGGCCGGCCAGTCAATGGGCGGCTGGACGGTGTGCGGCTTTGCCGCCGCCCACCCCCAGCGGACCAGCGGCCTGATCCTGTGCGACACCCTGGGTGGGATCGAAACCGATCAGACTGCCCAAGCCCAGGCCGGGATTCGAGAACGCTCGCGCGGCAGCTTGGCCGAGCTGCTGAAGAACGCCTACTCGCCGACGTTTCCCCAGCGCGAGCCGGTGCTGACCTTCCTGTACCAGCAGATTGTGGCCCTCAACCTGCACGTGGCGCCCAATCTGGGCACGGCCCTGTTCAGCCTCAAGGCTGATCCCCGGCCGATTGTCGAGCAACGGATCCCGACCCTGCTGATCGTCGGCGAGGAAGATGTCCTGACCCCGCCGCCGGCTATGGAGAGCGTGGCCGGCCAGCTGCCCCACGCCCGGTTCATCAAAGTCCCCGGCTGCGGCCACTCGGTGTATTTTGAGCGGGCCGACGAGTTCAACCGCATCGTGGGCGGTTTTCTGCGCGAGCAGGTGTCAGCTTAGAACATGAGCTGGGGTGAAGGCGTTCTCAGTCTTCATAGTAGCGCGCCTCAATCTCGTTGCCCTCGGGATCGTGAAAATAGATCGAGGTGGCATTCCCCCGCGCCCCCCAGCGGGGCAGCGGGCCTTCAATCGGAACGTGCCGGGCCGCCACCCGGGCGCGCAGCCCCTGCCAGTCGGCCTTGTCCAGGGTCAGACAGAAATGGCCCAGGTTGGGCCGACCGCGGTCCTGAAGCTCGTCTGCCTGCCACATGGCTTTGGGGGCCAAATCGATGATTGTGCCGGCGTTCAGCCGGACCGAGGGAAACGGCACCTGGCCCTGCCGAAAGGCGTCCAGGCGCTCGGGCGCCAGCTCGACGACTTCGGTATAAAACCGCACCAGGGCTTCGACATCTTCCGCATTCAACACGATATGATCCAGAACACCTTGCATGGCCTGCCTCCAAGAACGGGGGGTGTGTCTGTCTTAGCCGAGGACGGGCCGGTCGCGCAACAGTCGCGCAACACTGGCTTGACCCCGCCGAGAGGCGTCCGATAGATTAGCCCCGTTCTCAAGCCCGCACCAGCACAAGGAGACTCCGATGAAAATTCTCACCATTCCCGTTTTGTCCGACAATTATGCTTATCTCATCATTGACGAAGCCACGAATGAGGCCGGCGTGGTAGACCCCTCGGAAGCCGGACCGGTGGCCGAGGCGGTCAAGCGCGAGGGGGTGCACTTCACCACCATCATCAACACCCACCACCACTGGGATCATGTCGGCGGCAACAAGGAGCTGGTCCAGGAATATCCCGACCTGCGGGTCTACGGCCACAAACGCGACGAGACCCGCACACCGTGCATCAGCCACATGGTGGACGAGGGCGACACGGTCAGCATCGGCAATCTGGAGGGCCAGTTTCTGTTCATCCCGTGCCACACCAGCGGGCATGTGGCCGCCTATTTTGCGGCCGAAAAAGTGGCCTTTACCGGCGACACGCTGTTCGTCGCCGGCTGCGGGCGGTTGTTTGAGGGCACGGCCGCAGACATGCACAACAACATGCTCAAGCTGAGTGCCCTGCCCGAGGACACCCGGATCTACCCCGGTCATGAGTACACGATCAAAAACCTGGAGTTTGCCCTGACCCTGGAGCCGAACAACGCCGCCGTCCAGGCCAAGCTGAGCTGGGCCCAGGAGACCCGGGCCAAGAATCAGCCGACCATTCCGTCAACCGTGGCCGAGGAAAAGACGATCAATCCGTTTATCCGGGTGGACAGTCAGGAGCTGCGGGCCACTATCAAAAAGCAGTTTCCCAGCCTGCGACTCGACGACGTGACCGTGCTGGAGCGCACCCGCTACCTCAAGGACAATTTCTGAATGGGCCAGCGTTGGACATGTGGTTCATCCTCTCAGCCTGATCCACAGGTCAGGCTGCATCACATTGTTTTGCTCCTGGCCGGGTGTCTGCTGCTGTCGGCGTGCAGCGCCTGGGACGGCATGTGGGACCTCGTCATTGACCGCAGCCTGATTGAGCAGCAGCAGGCCGAGATCGCCCAACTCAAGGCCGAAACCGACCAGATCAAGGCCGAGACCGAGGCGTTGAGGCAGCAGGCCCGGCAGGCCGAAAAGGAACGCGAGGACTGCAACACCGCGTTCTACACGTTTGAGGAGGCCCGCAAGGCTGCGGACGAAGACGCGGCCGTCGCCACATACCGGGAGGGCCTGACCCTGTGTCCGACCGACGACGTGGCCCACAACGAACTCGGCGAACTCTACCTGCGCCTGGGCCGCCGGGACGAGGCCATCCTCGCCTTTGAAGAAGCCGTGCGGCTCAACGCCAACTTTGTGCGCGCCCAGCGCAACCTGCAAGACGCCCAGCAGCTCATCCAGGAAGACGAGTTGTAAGACCGACGGGGACAGCGAGTTCCTCCTTACCGCCGCTCGGTTGGCCGTCTGCTTCGCTCAAAATTTTTGTGCGGGTTTTGGCGAACGGTCACTCTTTTCTCACAAAACCGGTTTCTCAAATCCGACTATCAAGTTTCGCAGTAAAAAAGTTATAAATTCATTGAAAAAGCTTCGGGCACCAGGCAGGGCCGGAGCACACGCCCAAGCTTAACGCTTTGCGCGTTATCAGACACAACGGACGGAACGGCCGAGACGCGGTGTCGGAAAATCAAGGGGTTACGGGCTGAGGCCGGTCAGGCGCGACTGAATGAATCGCGGGTGAAACGGCCGGCCGAAGATTGTTCGGTCTGGGTGATTTACGGCGTAGCGCGGAAGCGGTATGGAGGCGCAGCTAGAGCATTTTCACGCTATCTTGAGTCATGGCCGGCTGGGCGCCGTCATCAGGGGCTGCTTCGAACGGGCAACCTAGGCCTCTTCAGACGCATCGGAAATTGCTGAAAATGCTCTAATGACGATTTTCTGCACGAATGGGACGCCTTCCAGGTCTCGATTGCGGCCGCTGCGGCACTGTTGTTCGGTTGCGGAATACTTGAGGAAACGCCCGAACAAGCGGTGTGGCGTGCGGAAGCAGAGCGACAAGCCGCCTTGCCCATCGCCCAAGCATCGTGTGGCGAACTCGGCCGCCGCGTCAGCGAACTCGAAAGCGCAATTGACTACGAATTGCAGCGTCAGGCCAAACATGAAGGGTATCACCTGCCCCCAGGAGTGCCGGGCATGCCCCTGATCCCGCCGCCACGCAGCATGGCCGGCGAATACGCAACTCTCGGCACTATCATTGCGGAGATGGCCCGCCGATGCCCAGCATGACGCGAGGATAGACCGTCGTCCAGCGCTTACCGAGCCAGAGCCAGCGGAAGCACTTGGCCGCGTGCAGGCTTCCAGCTCGCCGACGGAAAACGGGATACTGGGCAGAGTCCGCTACACGGCTCCTGACATGGCCGATGCAGTGCGCGTCTGCTATGACAGAGCCTAGGATAAGCCTATGACAACCATGAGACCTTCCCTTTCTGTACTGAAACAGGTTGACCTGCGTACCATCTGGACGGACGAAGCAGACGAGTTCACTCCATGGCTTGCCAAGAAAGAAAACCTCAAGCTCCTGGGAGATACGATCGGACTTGATGAACTGGAGCTAGAGGCTCAAGAAAAGAATGTTGGGCCTTTTCGAGCAGACATTCTTTGCAAAAATACGGCAAACGACAGCTGGGTGCTCATCGAAAACCAGCTTGAGCGAACCGACCATAGACACCTGGGCCAGCTGTTGACATATGCCGCCGGTTTAAATGCCGTCACAATTGTTTGGATCGCTAAGCACTTCACCGAAGAACATCGGGCGGCGATGGACTGGCTCAATCATATTACTGGAGGTGATTTCAATTTCTTTGGCCTTGAAGTGGAACTCTGGCAGATTGGTGATTCGCCGGTCGCTCCAAAGTTTAACATTGCCTGTAAACCAAACGACTGGAGCAAGAGTGTCGCCCAAGGCGCAAAAGATGTACAAAGTGAAGCCTTAACCGAATCAAAGCAATTGCAGTTAGAATTTTGGACAGCCTTTCGAGAATATGTCAGAGAACGGCAAACATCGATCACACCAACAAAACCTCTGCCTCAGCACTGGATGAATATTGCGATTGGCAAGACTGGAACAAAGCTGGCAGCAATCGCTTCTCTGTGGGATTCTGTGTCTGAAAGCTATGACGCTCATGAACTGCGAGCCGAACTGGTCCTATTCGACACACATGCAAAGAGTTATTACGCCCAGTTAGAAAATGAGAAAGCTGCGATTGAGCAAGAGATTGGAGAACCGCTCACATGGCACAATCCACCCCAGAAGATAGTGCGCCGCATTTATGTGCGATTGACCGTTGACCTGAACAAGAGGCAAATGTGGCCGGAGCAACATGAATGGCTCCTTCTAAAGTTAGAAGCACTTCGGAGAGTCTTCGCTCCTCGTGTGAAGCGACTGGCCCCAGAGTCTTATGAGATGGAAGAAGCTGACGAGCCAGAGTGAACGATTCAATCCAGACATCCGACCGCCCCGACCGCAATCTGGCAGCGCGGCGGCGACTGGATAGACAACATCCGGTACGATCCCCCCGTCAGCAAAGGGGTTCTCCTGCTGCACCCAGACGCGCCGAAGCACCCACATCTCTCCTTCCACGTCCGCTCGCGCTATCACTTCCGCACGAAACGCCGGGTGAATAATCTTCGGCTTGGGCGGCCGTTAACCCGTGATTCGTTCAGATCGACCGCAAACCCCGCCAAATCAGGCCCGAATGGGCGATCTGCACGTCTGATAAATTGCCATTGTGTTAAGCTTGGCCGGGTGAGAGAGAGCGAGGCGACGTGGGCCGTTACGCATGGTGCACGGTGTTCCCCACGCTGGCTCACCCCTTGACATTCTCACCCTAAGCGGATCGGCTTAGGGGGTCAGAATAAAGCTCGCCTTTATACAGAGACCACAGCCCTGCCCATCCTGCCGTGCCATACCGAGAGTGAACCACTTTTATCGAGAACACCAAGAGGTTGCTGTCCTCCGCTTGACGAACGATGGGTGATCCGGCATAGCGCCGAAATTGGGGTGTCCCTTCTTTTTCTTCCAGTTTTTCCAGGTTGACTTCCTTCCACTCGGACGGCTGAGTATTAGGAAAAACGACCCGGTAGATATACGGGACTTCAATGAGGCATTGATGATGCGGCTCCCTGGAAAAGTTCACCTCTGACGCCACTCTCGGCGACAGGTTCGCCCGGGGCGGCAAATGAAAATCGAGATGTTCGACCGTGCCTTTCCGTAGCCGCCTCGTCCATTGCAGCTCCCTTCGATCTATCCTCGGATTTGGGGTAGGGTCACCGGGGATACTGGAGACCACGCCAAACCGTACCTCCACCTTGCCCACGAGCGGTCTGAAGGCACGGAAGAATCTCTGGACCCCCATTTAGCCGGCGACTTTCTTGAAGGCCCGTAACACGGCGTTCACTCGGGGCTGATAGCCAGCACCCTTCCGTGTCTCGGTGTGGCGGGCGCCGCGTCACGCCGCTTTGGAGGTAACGGTGAGACGGACACCGAGCGCCCCAAGCACCTTCATCACTGTGCCGATGCGTGGGTCGCGCTCGCCGGACAGCGCTTTGTACAGGCTGGGTCGGCCCAGGTGGCTTTTGTGGGCGACGGCGGTCATGCCCATGGCGCGCGCCACGGTGCCGACTGCCTTGACGAAAAATTCCGGGTCGTTTTCTTCGAGCGCGGCTTTCAGGTACTCGATACGAGCTTCATCGTCTTCAAGAAACTCGGCACTATCCCACGGGGTATACGTTTCTTTGCTCATGGTTCCTCACTTAGAGTTCGCGCTCCATCTGCTGGGCGCGGTGGATATCCTGCTGTTGGCTCGCTTTATCGCCGCCGCACAGCAGGATCACCAGGGTCTTGTCCCGGATTGTGTAATAGACCCGATAGCCCTGGGCCACGTTGATCCGCAGCTCGCTGACCCTCTGGCCCACGCTGCGGTGGTCGCCGAAATTGCCATCTGCAACCCGGTCAAGGCGCACGGCGAGCCGCGCCTGGGCCTGGCGGTTCCGCAGTGCCCTCATCCAGCGGCGGAAGGTCTCGCTCATGATGACCGTGTATGCCATCCTGGAAGTGTATCCAATCGGATACAGATTGCCAAGAGTATGAACGTGGTGGTCCAGAGCGGCTGTGCAGGATCAATAGAGGCGCTTGCTCCACAGACATAAACGCTGTTATGACCAATACCCTTCAGGGACTCAAGCAATAAGGCAAAGTCTTAGCCGAGCTGTTGCTGCGTGGTCCGTAGCCGTCAATACCCCAGCCGGACAAGGTAAAGCCCGGCGAGGAGGCTCCCCTATGCAGCGGACCAAGATCTTGAAGCTGAAAACGAACAACGCGGGCGGCGTGTCCCTCGCTCACCCAGCCATGAGGCCCGGCTACCATGAAAAGCCTGGGGCGTTTGTTGTGGCGATGGTTCCCTCGCACGGGCACCGGGGAAGTCACTAGAGTGGTTCACGATAGGTTGTAGCCATTGGAGCGGTCGTGTGATAGCAGCCGAGGGCGGAGGACCACAGGATGCC
>JAGWBB010000072.1:0-13672 GCA_021296095.1 Desulfurellaceae bacterium
AGGGCCAGCAGCACATAGCCGCCGGTCCAGCCCATCAGATACATGGCGCCGTCCCGGCCCAGGAAGGACATCATGCCGGCCATGGAGATGAACGAGGCTGCGCTCATCCAGCCGGCCGCAGTCGCCATGCCGTTGGCCAGCGCTCCGACCCGGGAGCCAGCCACATAAAAATCGCTGGTTGACTCGGCCTTGGCCCACAAGGCGATGCCGATGTATAGTGCAAACGACAGACCGACGATGATGAAGGTCCAGGTGCGGACCGGATCGATGTCCATCATGCTTCCCCGCCCGCCGGGTCGTGTTCGTGGACGCCGTAGGCCCGGTCCAGACGATTCATGAGCCACACGTAGACAAAGATCAGGATGACGAAGATGTACAGCGAGCCCTGCTGGGCCATCCAGAAGCCTAGCCGGAAGCCGCCCACCCGGACGGTGTTCAGGGAGTCGATAAAGATGATAGACAGGCCGAAAGACACGCTGAACCAGATACTCAGCAGGACTGCGACAATCGTCAGATTCTTACGCCAGTAGCTCTGGCGGCGGGTGTCGGACAGGGAGTCGTTTGCCATGGGGCGACAGGCTAGCATAATCGTGGTGGCGGGGTAACAGAACGGAGAACAGAGTGATGTCTCAGTTTGGAATGGTTGCCCCGTATAGCTCCCAGCGGCTCGCTTTCGCGCCGGCCCTCGCACCGGAAAATCCCCCTCAGTCCCCTTGTGGCAAAGGGGGAAGCGCGAAGCGCAGGGGGATTTCGGAGTAGGCTCATGCTCCTCCAGGAAAGACACGCAAACTGAGGCACTCCCGACAACAGACCGGCGCCAAATCCTATGACACACTACTCCATCCCCGCCGACCCGCTTATCAGAACCCGTGCGGTGCTGGCTGCGGTGCTGACGCTGGCCCTCGGCTTGGCCGCCCTGGTCTACACCCAGGCGTATTTCAACTCGATGCTGGAACTGCGCACGACTCATCCACGCCTGGCCGCCGCCGGGCTGAAACAGCTGTATCAGGTCTGGGCGGTGAGCAGCGGGCTGGTGCTCGGCGGTCTGGCCGGCCTGCTGGCCAGCTTTGCCGTGCGTGTCTTGCGGTCCGGCCGCGTTCCGCCGCCGGGCATGCGGGTGGTGTGGACAACCCGGCTCCGAACCGACTCCAGCGCCAGCCTCATCGCCGGCACCAGCCTGGCGCTGGCGGTCGGCCTGCTGCTCGGCGGCCTGCTGCTCGGCCATCAGCTGTGGAGCCTGGCCCTGGAGTATGGGGTCTCGTATGCCGGGCCGTTTCAGCCGGCTTAGGTCAGACTGCCCGGCAGCACGCCGAGCCAGACCGGCTTGCGGCGGTCGCCGCCCTGAAACACCAGCCAGACCGTTTCGCCGACGCCGGGCAGGGTCTCCACGCCCGGCGGCAGGCACGGCAGCGCCCACTCGGCCACGCCCGGCACCTCAAACACCTCGACCTTGAGCCGCAGCCTCTTTTGCGGGTCGCGGTTATCCCGTACTATGCCCTGGTAGACCCCTACGACATGATCCATGCTGGCGTCCTTCCCGTCTGATCTGCGCGCCCCAAAGTGACCGATGGCAATTCAAGAGGTCTGGAACAAAGACAAGCTGGTCAGCGCACGCTGCCCAGAGTGCGGTCGTTTCACCAAAAAAATCAAGCGCTATCCCTTTGAGCTGCGCTACTACCGCAAGCGACACCTGACCTCTCAGATCATGGCCTTTTGTCAAAACCGGGCCTGCTGCCACTACTGGGAAGTCATGACCCCGGACAGTTACCGGGCCTGGAAGGGGGCGGCGGAATGAGGACACACTGCAGCTCGGCTCAGTCCGGCGCCAGGCGGCGCTCGCCCTCGTACAGGCGGCACGAGGTCGCCTTGATGACCAGAAAAATCTGACGCTCAGGCCGCAGCCCCAGCTCAACAAAACTCGTCTCCGTGACCTCGATGGTCAGGGGCGGCAGGTCGGCGGCCAGTTCGGCCGTGACCAGCCCGACCGAACCGACCAGACGCAGCCGGGTAATGCGGGCCGGCAGGATGTTGCGGGCCGACAGCCCCTGGGGTTTGTGGGTCGCAATCATGATGTCGGTGGCCGGCAGACTGGCCAGCATCAGGTCGCCCGGCTGGGCCTCGGCCCTCATGGTCGTCAGTTCGACCGGCCGCGAGCCGGCGTGCGCGTCTGTCCCGAGCGGCCGGTGTCCCAGACGAACCCGACAGGTGCTGGCCTGGGTGTCGATCAGACGGCACGGCAGGATGTTTTCAAACCCCTGCTGTTCGGCCAGGGAAAAAATGTCCGGGTCGGTCAAGACCTGGCGCGGCTCGCCGTGGGCGATGGTCGCGCCATCTCTGAGCACGATCAGGTCGTCGCACAAGGCTTGGACTTCAAGCGGGTCGTGCGACACAAACAGCATGGGAATCCGAAACTCGGACCGAATGCGACGCAGAAAGGGCAGCAGTTTGCGCCGCAGGGCCAGATCGAGCGAGGCAAAGGGTTCGTCGAGCAGCAACAGGCGCGGCCCGGAACAGATTGCCCGGCCCAGCGCCACGCGCTGGCGCTCTCCGCCCGACAGCGTGGTCACGCTGCGCTCAAGCAGGGGGCCAAGCTCCAGAATCTCGGTCACCAGCCGCAGCGTGACCCGGAGCGGATGGCCGTTGCGGACCGCCCGTCTGGCGCCGGCCAGCAGATTCTGGCGGACGTTTTTATGCGAAAAGAGCAGGCCGTCCTGGGGCACATAGCCGATGTTGCGCCGCTCGGGTTTGACACAGGTCCGCCTGGCCGTGTCCAGCCACACCTCGTCGTCGAGACGGATGTAGCCCCGGGCCTCGCGCCGCAGCCCACAGATGGCTTCGAGCAGGCTGGTCTTGCCCGAGCCCGACACGCCAAAGATGCCGGTCACCTGGTGGCGGGTGGTGATATCGACGTTCAGGTCAAAGCGGTCCAGCGCCAGCCGCACGCGTGCGACCAGGGTGGAGGCCGGGAGGCCGGCTATGGCGCCGGTCATGGGGCTGGTCATAGAGTTGGTCATAGAGTTGATCTTGGCGCGCGGGACAGGAGTTCCGCGCTCAGGATGGCGATAAAACCCAGGCCCAGGGCCAGCAGCATCAGGGCGTAGGCGCGGTCTGTGTCGCCCAGCTGCTGGGCACTGAAGATAGCTGCGGACAGGGTTTGGGTCCGGCCCGGGATATTGCCGGCAATGGTCACGGTGGCGCCGAACTCGCCCAGCGCCCGGGTGAAACCCAGGATGAGGCCGGTCAGCAGACCGCGTCTGGCCAGCGGCAGGGTGTAGCGAAAAAAGGTCGCCAGTGTGCTGTGGCCAAGAGTCTTGGCCATCATCTCCAGCCGCGGGTTGATGCCCTCAAAGGTCACTTTGGCGGTCCGCACGACGAGCGGAAACGACATCACCGCAGCGGCCAGCGCGGCAGCCCTCCAGCTCAGCAGCAGGCCCAGGTCGAAGCCCAGGCTGTGGCGTCCCAGGGGACCATCGACGGCGAACAGGCGCAGCAGCAGAAAGCCGACCGCAGTCGGTGGCAAGACCAGCGGCAGACCGACCAGGGCCGACACCAGGTTTTTACCCCGGAAATCGCGCCGGGCCAGGGTATATCCCAGCAGGGTGGCCGGCACCATCATACACACCGTGGCAACCGAGGCGGTCTTGAGGGTCAGCAGCAGGATGGAGACGAGGTCTTGACGCAGCATCATTCTTCCGCTCTGGTCTCCTCCTCTTTCCCTCCCAGGAGAGGAGGTTTTGTTTCCTTCCGCTCCTCTGTTTGCCCGCTGTCCGGGTGGAAAGCAAGAGATGGATCGGTGACGAAACCGTGCTCGGCGAACACCGCTTGGGCCTGCGCACTGCCCAGCAGGTCGAGAAACCGCTCGGCCAGAACGGCCTTGGGCCGGCCCTTGACCGCAGCCGCACAGTACACAATCGGATTCCGGGGCTGGGCCGGCACCTCATACCACACCTTGACCCGGGACGAGCGTGCCGCGTCGGTGCGGTAGACGATGCCGATGATGGCCGGGTCGGACTCGACCAGACCCAGGGCGGCTCGCACGTCCGAGGTTGGCGCCAGCCGGTCTCTGAGCAGCTGCCACAGATCACGCTCACCGACCCGGACCGATTGCAGAAAGGCCCTGGCGTACCGACCGGCCGGCACCGCGTCCGGGTCGGCCAGAGCCAGGAACGAGAACTGTGCCGTGGCCAGTTGCCGGGGGTGGCTGAGGGCTAGGGCCGCATCGTGGCGGCTGATGACGACCAAACGGTTGGAGGCAAAATTGCGGCGGCTGCTCGCAACCAGCCGGTCGGCCCGTTCAAGAAACTCGACCCAGCGGACGTTGGCCGACAAAAACACATCCGCGACCGGAGCGGCCTCAATCTGCTGGGCCAGGGTGTTCGAGGCGGCGAAATTGTAGACCAGCTCGACACCCTGGTCTCGGGCAAAACGCGTCCCCAGCTCGGCCACCACGTCCTGAAGACTGGCTGCGGCAAACACCACAAAGGGCTGCGCCTGGGGCGGGTCGCTCGACCCGCAGCCTGAGACGGCCAGACACAGAAACACGCTCAATAGCACAGCCCAAGACCGGGCGGACAGGTTCACAACGACTCCTTGTGGCCCATTGTTCGGGCTGTTTGCCTCAGCTAGGATACCGCCCCACGGCGGCATCCGGGGACGCGCTGCCGATCCTAACCGAGGCCAAAACCGCCGGCAAGACGAGGAGCAATGCGGCTCGATCTACAAATCCTGCGCGGAGATATTTTTGGCGGCATCGCCGCAGCGGTGGTGTCTCTGCCGCTGGCCCTGGCCTTTGGCGTGGCCTCCGGTCTGGGGCCGGTTGCCGGGCTGTACGGCGCGATCATCTTTTCGGAAACGACCTCCCTGGACGACAGCGCGGCTCTTGTCGTCGATGATCTGGCCACGGCCGCCCAGACGGAGACCCGGGGCTGTGTTGTGACCGGCCTGTCCGGCCCGGCTGCGGAAGCCCTGGAGGTGTTCGGTATCCGTGAGCACCTGCCTCAGGAACATTTTGTGCCGGACCTTGAGACCGCCAAAAAACTGGCCTGGGAGCTGGTCAATCGCTAAAACCCCCGGGCGGGAGGGAAGCAGGTTATGAAACAGGTGATGTACTGCGGCGTCTGGCTCGGTGTGTTTGTCTTGAGCGCCAGCCTCAGCCTTGCCCAGCAGGATTTCAGCGAAGTGGAGGTCAGCGCCACCCCGGTCAATGGGGCGGTCCACATGCTGAGGGCCAACCCTGCGGCCGGCAATATCGGCGTGTTGGTCGGGGCCGACGGGCTACTGATTGTTGACGATCAGTTTGCGCCCCTGGCCGACAAGATTCAGCTCGCCCTGGCCGGGCTGGCCGACGGGCCGCTCAGATTCATTCTGAACACCCACTGGCACGGCGATCATACCGGCGGCAATGCGACGTTTGGCCAGCAGGCGCCAGTCATCGCTCATACCAACGTCCGTAAGCGGCTCATGACCGAGCAGAACATAGGCGGCCGCGCGATCCCGGCCGCCCCCCAGGCTGCCTGGCCGGTTGTCACCTTTGACGAGTCGGTGTCGATTCATTTTAATGGCGAGGAGATCCGGGTCGTGCATTTTCCGCGCGGGCATACCGACGGGGACAGCGTGGTATTCTTCACCGGCTCAAACGTCGTCCATATGGGCGACCATTTTTTTGCCGGCAGCTTTCCGTTTGTCGATCTCGACAGCGGGGGCGATGTCGAGCAGTTCGCCGCCAACATTGCCACCGTGCTCGATCAGCTGGCCGATGACGTGCGTGTCATCCCCGGCCACGGACCCCTGTCGAGCAAGGACGAGCTGCGGGCCTACCACCGCATGCTGGTCGAGACGACCGACATTGTCCGCCAGCGGATTGCGGCCGAACAGAGCCTGGAGCAGATCACCCAGGCCGGCTTCCCGGACGAGTGGAAAGACTGGCAGGCGGGTATGATCAGCGCCGAGCGCTGGATTGCGATCATCCATCGCAGCCTGACACAGCAATGAGGATGCCCTGTTTCAGAGGGGAGAGCCCGGATGCGCCGGGGGGTTCTGGTGTCCTCGGAGGGACGGGTTTGAAACCCGCCCCTACCGCTTGACCTGACCCGTGGCCTCGTGCCATAGGACGTGCAGGAGCCGGACGAGACACAAGGAGACGCCCATGAAAGCCACGGCGCTGGCACTGGTTTTTGTTGGATGTTACTGGATCATGAACGGCTACCAGACCATGGGCCAGGAGGGGTCGTCTGGTGTATTGCAGATTGCCCTGGGTGTCGCCGTCCTGCCGGTTGCCAAGTTTCTGTGGGACCGGGACATCGGCCCCAAGGAGTCCTAGTAGCCGCGCTCCCAGTCGAGGACGTTGAGCAGGGGCTGGCCCTGCTCATAGCGCCGCAGATTGTCACAGAACAGCTCAAGCCCGCGCGCGTATTGGACATCGGTGCTGACCGAAGTGTGGGGCGTGATGAGGACGTTGGGTAGCCGCCACAGCTCTTCGGGCGGCGGACCGCTGAACTCGTCCACATACACATCAAGCGCCGCCGCAGCGATCTCCCCGCCTTCCAGGGCCCGGACCAGGGAGAGCTGATCGATCAGCTCTCCCCGGGCGATATTGACCAGACAGGCGCTCGGCTTCATCAGCCGTAGCTCGGCCGCACCGATGAGCTTCTCGGTCTGAGGCGTCCACTGGGTACTCAGCACGACAAAGTCGCTGTGTTCGAGCAGGCGCGGCAGGTCCGAGGCCGGCAGCAGCTCGTCCACTCCCTGCACGTTACGTTGGGCGCTTGTCGCCGACCGGCGGGTGGCCAGCACCCGCATGCCGACGGCCTTGGCCAGCCGCGCCACCTCGCTGCCGATACCGCCCAGGCCGATGACGCCCAGGGTCTTGTCCTGAATCAGGACTGAGCGGTACTGACGCCGGTCAAAACGGCGCCGCGCCTGGTCATGAAAAGCCTGGGGCAGGGCTTTGGCAAAGGTAAAAATCGTGGCCAGCGTATACTCGGCAATCGGCAGGCAGTTGTTCAGGCCGCGCGAGGTGGTGACCAGCACGTCGCTGCCCCAGATGTCTCCCCGGCGCAGGTTGGAGGCTCCGGCCGGTGTCTGGTGCAGCCACTTGAGGCGGGGGGCGCGGGAGCGCAGGTCGAGCGGGAAGGGGAAGCGCAGGCAGATGATGTCGGCCGCAGCCAGCAGCGCGTCGCGTTCGGCTCGGGTCGAGGGGTTGTCGGCGATGGCGCGCTGCGAGACATAGCGCTGGACGCTCTCCGCCGGCCAGGTCTCGGCGTACTCGACCTCGAAGGTGCCGCGCGCGTCAACGACCCGGGCCGAGGGAACGACGGCCTTGACGCGTTCGACAGCTCCCTCACCGAATGTGCCGAGCAGCAGGATATTGAGGGGCGGCAAGCCTGGCTACTCCGCTCCGATCGCGGCTAGGCCGGCCTGGGCGCACTCGACGTCTTCGTCTTCCGTCCCGCCGCTGGCGCCAACGCCGCCGATCAGTTCGCCGCCGACGATGAGCGGCAGGCCGCCGCCGGCCAGCAGCAAGGGCCGGCCGACAATGTTGATCACATTGTCGATCAGCTGGGGTCTGGCCTGGGCCAGCTCGCCGACCTCTTTTGAGCTGCGCTTGAACGTGGCGGCGGTAAACGCCTTGCTCTGGGCAATGCCGGCGGTCATCCAGCGCGCCCCGTCCATACGCGCCGAGGCAACCGGATTGCCGGCCACGTCGACCACCACAAAGCTCATCTGCCAACCCTGGTCCTGGGCTTTCTGCTTGCAGGCGGCGATAAACTGTTCGGCCAGGGCTAATGTCAGTGCCATAGCGTTCCTTTCGTGTCTGGTCGGATTAGGGCCTGAGGACGAGCTTGCCGAACACCTTGGCGTCCAGCAGATCGTTCAGCGCCTGGGTCGCCTCGGACAGAGGATAGGTCTTGCTGACCGGGGCGGTGAGTTTGCCCGCCTCAAACAGCCGGCCGATGGCGGCCGCCATGTCGGGGATCGCGTCGTCGGCGTTGATCAGACTCATGCCGTAAAACGTAATATCCTTGATCAGGGCCGGCAGCACGCCAAAAGTGGCGTCGGGCGCCTTGCCGGTCCCGGTGCCGATCAGGACGATGCGGCCGCTGCGGGCTACGGCCGCGCAGTCGGCGGCCAGATTATCCGAGGCCACGTTCTCAACAATGACGTCCGCTCCTTTGCCCTCGGTGTGTGTGAGCACCTCGGCGGCAAAGTCCTGCTGTTTGTAATTGATCGCTACATCCGCCCCCAGCTGACGGGTGCGCTCGGCCTTGTCGTCCGAGCCGACCGTAGTGAGAACCCGCGCCCCGGCCACCTTGGCCAGCTGAATCGCGGCTACTCCGACACCGCCGCCGCCGGCCGTGACCAGCACGGTCTCACCGGCCGTGAGGCCGGCCTTGTGGTGCAGGGCATAGTAGGCGGTGTAAAACGGGATCGGGATGGCCGCCCCCTCCTCGAACGACAGTCCGTCGGGCAGCGGGATGGCCTCGCGGGCCAGCAGGCAGGTCTTTTCCGCATAGCCGGCGCCGAGCGAGCGGCCAAAAACGCGGTCACCGGGCGTGATGCCGGTCACGCCCGGGCCCAGTGCTTCGACCTCGCCACACACGTCGGTTCCGGTAATATACGGAAATTTCAGCGGGGTCAGCTTGCCCGACAGCCGGACCAGGTCGGCCGGGTTGATGCCGGCTGCCCGGACCCGCACCAGGACTTGGCCGTCACCGGGCGACGGCTCTGGGGCGTCTTCATAGCGGAGCTGTTCCGGCCCACCGGCCTGGTGGGCCCGCATGGCTTTCATGGCGCCCTCCTGTCCTAGCGCTGGTGGTACAGCGGATGGCCGGTGACCGCAGTCTGCACGCAGCTGAAGTGGTCGCCCTCCAGGTTGGCGAAGTACAGGGTCTGGAGACCCGGACCGCCAAAGGCGCAGTTGGTCGGAAAGTTGAGCTTCTGGCCCTGGGGATCATCGACCAGCATGGTCCAGTTGCCGTCGGTATCGACCTTGATGATCTGGTGGGCCGGGCTCATGCCGCCGTCTTCAATCCGGGCCGGCAGGGTGATGTACAGGTTGCGGTCGGTGTCAAAGGCCATGCCGTCCGGCAGGGCCGGGAAGTCCTTGGAGTAGACCTCGGGCTTGCCGAAACTGCCGTCCTTGTTGAGCTGGATGCGCAGACAGTCGTTGCGGGTGCTCTCCAGCACGTACACGGCGTCTTCGTTGGGATCGATGGCCGTGCCGTTGGCCAGATAGATGCCGGTGGCAACCACGTCGCTCTGCCCGTTGGGCCGGACGCGGACCAGAGCGCCGTTGGGAGCCGGGGTTTTCATTTCGGCCAGGGCGGTGTCAATGGTGGCCGTACTCGAATTCGAGATGTACAGATTGCCCTCGCCGTCGTAGCTGGCAAAATTGGGCAGGGTCAGCTTGACGTCACCGACCTGGTCGGCCACCAGCGACACCTGGCCGTCGGGCGCAACCTTCATCACCGCCTGTTTGCCCAGGTCGCAGTAGACGATATTGCCCTCGCGGTCCAGGGTGATGCCGTTCGGAATCGAGCCCTCGGGCAGGGTCGCGCACTCGCTGACCGCGCCGTCCGGGCTGACCTTGTACATGATGCCGTTGCGCCCGCCGCCGTAGACGTTGCCGTCCTTGTCGATCACCACGCCCTCGGCCTGCAGCACGCCCTTGCCAAAAATTTCGACCTGATCAACCGAAAATGTCGCCACGGCTGTTGCTCCTTTTCGCTAGGCTGAGGCGCTGGCGGTCTGGGCCTCGGCCGTGTTCTGGGTGAAGGTCACCTTGCCGATCTCGGAGCCGCTCAACACCACCAGCAGATGGCCCTCTTCGTCGCCGATATTGCGGAATCCCTCGTTGGTCTGGGCCGGAAAGGAGATCGTATCCCACGGACCCAGCTTGACCTCATTTTCGCCGTTTTCTCCCCAGAAAAACGTCCACTGGCCGGACAGGACGACAAATACCTCGGGCTTGGGATGGCTGTGCAGCGGGGCTCCCTTGCCCGGGCTGACCTTGTTAATGCCCATGTAGAAGCCGTGGTCGCCGGCAATCGGCGGTTTGGTCTTGCCGGCCTTGCCGATCAGGGCATAACCCTGGGTCCCGTCCGGCCTGTAGTTCTTGATGAAGCTGGAGTAGTCGATCGGCTCCAGGTCCGTAAAACGCGCCACTGTGGTGTGCATGTCTTCCGTTGCCATACTGTCCCTCCTTGTTAGATTCTGGCCGGTAGCATGGAACACCCGGCCGGCCCGTGTCAAGACTTGGCCGCGGCTGGCGGATTTTCTCTTGACGGGCGATCAGGCAATGGAGTAGGACAGGATCAAACGACCCTGTGTCCCACGGAAGGAGAGAGTGATGTCAACACAGCCCACCGTTCCCAGCACGACCGAAGACCTCGCAGTCCGTTTTGGCGCCCCCCACGAACTGGCGGCCGAGCACCGACTGCCGTATATCGACGAGGCCGCGGAGCGCTTTCTGGCCCAGTGCCCGTTTGTCATCGTCTCGACTGCCGACGCCGAGGGCCGCTGCGACGCCTCGCCCAAGGGCGACCCGCCGGGTTTCATCCACGTCGCCGACAAGCACACCGTGTATCTGCCCGACCGGGCCGGTAACAGGATGTTTCAGAGCATCGGCAACATCCTGGCCAACCCGCACGTCGGCCTGCTGTTCCTCATCCCGGGCGAGGAGTGGACCATGCGCGTCAACGGTCGGGCCAGCATTGTGGACGATCCGCCGCTGCTGGAAAAGCTCAGCGCGCGCGGCCGGTCAGCCCAGATGGCGATCAAGGTCGAGGTTGAGGAGTGTTACTTCCACTGCCCGAAATCATTTAAGCGCGCCGAGCTGTGGAACACCGAGCGCTTCCACAAATACCAAGGCGACTCGTGGGGCAAGGTTTTGGCTCAGCGCACCCGGATGGCCAAGGAGGAGGCCGAACAGCTCGACCGTATGATTGAGCAGTCGGTCAAAGACCTCTAGCCCAGCGCTCCACACCGCTCGATCCCCAACCGGAATCCCCCAGCACTGGCGCGCCTCTCCCTTTGAAAAAGGGGGACTGAGGGGGGGGTTCCGGCGCGCCTCCCCTGCACCGCCCGGAGGAAACCAGCCTGTGGCCTGGCCATCGGCGTGTCCCTGCCCTTCCTGCTTGGCGCCATCAGCGTGGCCTCCAGCACCGTGTCGGTGGTCTTGTTCGTCGTCTTCTACTTCCTGCTGTCGCTGGCCGTGGCGGGCTATTGGGCCATGCCGCTGGAGCTGAACCCGCGGCTGGTTGGGGCGATTTCCGGGGTGATGAATACCAGCGGCAATCTAGCCTGCATCTTTGGGCCGATCACGGCCGGGGCGATTGTGGCCAGCACCGGCAGCTGGACCCTGCCGTTCTACCTGGTGGCTGCACTCGGCGTGGTGTGCAGTCTGCTGTTCATGTTTTTCGTGACCACCGAGCCGCTTGAGATTCCGGGTCTGGCCGGGGAGACTGGCCGAGAGGCGGCCGACTAGACAGCCGTAGCTCGCCTGCCTGGAAGATTCCTTCGTAGGGGCGGGTTTCAAACCCGCCCCTACGAGGGCCGCAAACGTCCTAGCGCCGGTCGTACAACGGGTGGCCTCTGCGGCCGAGGTGGACCCTGGCCACATGGTCGGCTTCGAGGTGGGCGATATACAGGTCGTCAAAGTCTGGGCCGCCAAAGGCGCAGTTGGTCGGCCCCTTGGTCTTGGTGCCGTCCGGGTCGTCGATCAGGGTCGAGACCCTGCCGTCGGGAGCGACCACCACCAGCCGGTTGATCATCGGCAGGGTGGTGATCATATAGCCCTCGGTGTCAAAGGCCATGCCGTCGGGCAACCCGCCCAGGTTGTCGCCATACACCTCGGGCTGGCCGTGGCTGCCGTCTTTGTGCATGGCCACCCGGACGCAGTTGTGCTGGCTGGACTGCAACACATACACCGCCTCTTCGTTGGGATCGATGGCCGTGCCGTTGGCAAAATAAATGCCGGTGGCGGCCACCTCGCCGCTGCCGTCCGGGCGCAGGCGGACCAGACTGCCTTTAGGCGACGGGTTTTGCAGCTCGGCCATCAGCTTGTCAAAGTCGCCCACCCCGATATCGCTGGAGTTTGAGACGTACAGATTTCCCTCGGCGTCAAAGACCGGGAAGTTCGGCAGGGTCAGTTTTATGCTGCCGACCTGATCGGCAAACAGGCTGACCGTGCCGTCCGGGCTGACCTTGAGGACCGCAGCCTTGCCGGGGTCGCACACAAACAGGTTGCCGTCGCGGTCCAGGGCCATGCCGGCCGGCCGACCGCCGGTGTTGGCCAGCTCGGTTACCGTACCGTCGGGGGCCAGCTTACGAATGATACCGTCCGCCCCGCCGCCGTAGACATTGCCCTCGCGGTCAACGCTCACGCCTTCCGGGCCGTTGAAGCCGGTGGCTGCGGTGGTGACCTGATCCAGACTGAGTTGTTGGTAGGCCATGCTCGTCCTCCTTTTTTCAGCGCGTGTCTAGCGGCCCATCTTGAGCCGGTCTTCCTGAGCCCAGCCCTCTTTCAGCGGCACGGTGAAGTATGGGGTGAGGTGCATTTTCTTGAACTTCCACTGGCCGTTCTCCTTGGCGTACTCGTCGTCGTAGCGGGCGGCCACCACGTATGCCTCGCCTTTGGAGATGGTCTTGGCTTCGAGGTAGCTGTAGCCGGTACCGCCGTCCCCCTCAAGCTCAATCGCGTGGTTATGAACGAACTGCTTGACAAACGACAGCAGCTGGGACACACCGCCGAAAAACGTGGTCAGCTCCTCCCGGCCGCGGGCCTTGCCCAGATAGCCGAAATCCAGGTCGCCATCTTCGGTGAACAGGTCCGGGATTGCGGCCAGCTGCCCTTCGTTTATGATAGCGGTAGCGCAGCGCCCGGACCGCCTCACGGTCCTGCAGGGCCTGCACCTGGGCTTCCAGCGCCTGGATGCGGGCTTCGAGATCTTGTGCCATGGCTCCTTCCTCCTTGTGTGTCGGGCGAATATGAACTGTCCTTCGTCTAGCATTCTCAGGGGAGGAAAAGAAAGGGCCGCGGGCCGAGGTCGGATGGGCGCAGGAGCCTGACCTCCATCCGCGCGCCACCCCGGAGGGACGGGTGTGACACCCGCCCCTACCGTACCTCGGTAAACCTCGGTAATGACGAAGTTCTGCTGGGCCGTCTGCCAGGTCAGGGTCGCTGTGTCGCCGACCTCTGGAAAGTCCACCACCTCACATGTCCCGTGCGCGCCCCGCAGAAAATTCGTGCCCAGCGTCACCACCCGTACTGTGGCCCGGTCAAACGCCACCCCGTCAGCCCGGGCGATGGCCTCGTAGTCCCCGTCGCCCAGCTCGTTCCAGTTGAACAACAGCCCAAAACCGTTGTCCCTGTCGCCACACGCGTCGGCCGTGTCGGCTCGGTCGGTGCCGTAGCCGGCCGTATACGTCTGACCGTCGATCTCCAGGGTGACGCTATCCGCCTCACATACCCAGCCCGACAGCAGCCCGACCCCGCTCTGGAAGGAGTTGGGGGCGGGATTCTCCAGAAAGCCGGTGACTTCGCTTTCGACGGCGGAGCTGTCCGTGGGCAGGGTACTGCCGTCGGTGATGACGAAGTTCTGCTTGGCTTCCTGCCACACCAGGGTCACATTCTCACCCGTGCTCGGAAAGTCAGCGGCTTCACACGTCCCGC
>JAGWBB010000072.1:13771-14155 GCA_021296095.1 Desulfurellaceae bacterium
GCAGCCCGAAGCCGTTGTCGGTGTCGCCACACGCGTCTTGGGTGTCGCCGCGGGCCGTGCCATAGGCGGCGGGAAAGGGGGTGCCGTTGATTTCCAGCACGACCTCGTCGGCGTCGCACACCCAGCCCGACAGGGTGCCAATACCGCTCTGGAAGGAGTTCGGGCTGGGGTTTTCCATTTGTCCGACCACAAAGGTCGTGCGGAGCGAATAGCGCCCGGTGGCGCGGCCAAACCCTTGCACGGCAATCACGACTTGGCCGGACTGCACGGATACGCCGAGCCAAAAGTTCCGCCCGCTCCCGCCTTCTAAGGCGTGGCCGAGCACCCGGTCGTCCTGCCAGAGGGTGCCGATGGTATTGGTTGAGCCGGTGGTTTCGACAAACA
>JAGWBB010000073.1 GCA_021296095.1 Desulfurellaceae bacterium
ATGATTTTTCGCTACGACCAGACGAGTGACATGTTATACATCGAACTGGCGTCCGCAGTCAGTACCGAGTCGGAAGAAGTGACTCCCGGTATTGTCCTTGATTTCGATGAAAAGAATAAGGTTGTCGGGATTGAGATTGAAGACGCAGGGACATTCATTGATCTGTCGCGTCTGGAAGTGTCCGCCCTGCCGCTTGCCAATCTGATCTTGAACACAGACGTTTCTCTTCAACCGTGAATCAGCCAATGACAGTTTTCGGAGGGCATGACCTTACCCTCTATCTCCGAAAATCGCGCCGATACACCACATAGTTGGCGCACACCGAGGCGCCCAGTTTTTGTGCGGTGCGGCGCGACGGCCAGTTATCGTCCAAGACCAGGGTATAGCTCAGATACCGGGCCCCACGGCGAACGAGTTCCAGAAATCCGTAGCTGGCCATAGCCAGATTCACCCCGCATCCACGGGCGGCCTCGCACACCCCGATGGCCAAGACATTCAGCTTCTCCGACTCGTGAAGCGTTCGACCAGCCTTGAGCGTGACACCTGCGGTATGGGCGGGTGTCAGCGACAGCAGGCCGACCGGCTGCCCGTGTCGATAGGCCAGGACCGAGGTGTCCAGCCCGCCGACCCGGCCGATGCCGGCCAACAGCGCGGCCACTTCCGGTTCGGTGTACGGCGTCCAACCCCAATGGGCGTGAAACGTGTCATTGAAGGTGGCGGTAAACTCGGCCACCCGGCGCTCCGGCGGCACCTGATGCAGGGGCACAATCTCATAGCCCGCCCGACGCACGTCTTGCAGCGTTCCGGTCCAGCCCGAGACCAGGGTCGGATTCACCGCGATCTTGTAATCGACATAGCTCTGTTCCGAGACAAAGCCGGCGTCTTTCAGCACGGCGTGATAGTACGGCGGGTTATAGCGCAGAATACGTGGCGGGAGCGGTTCATAGGCATCGATCACAAACGGAAACTCCAACAGGCCCGATCCCGCCCGGGCAGCCTCCAACCCCTGCGCTTCGAGCCAGGCACATGCCGCGTCCATCAGCAGACGGACCGCCTCACGGGCGTCGGGCAGGGCTTCAAACAGACACAGATGGCCGAGCCGCTCCTGCCAGTGGGCGGTGTAGCGGGCGTCGGAGACCGCCAGCACCCGGGCCACGATGCGCGGCCCATCCCGGACCACAAACGGCCGCAGGCGGCGGTCGGCGGCAAACGGACTGTGACCGCTCAGAATCGACAGCTGGAAGCGCACCGGGGCCGGCCAGCGGGCCGTTCGGTAAGCGTAGACCTGATCGTAGAACTGGATGAACTCGGTCAGCGCCGGTCTGGAGTCCGGCACCTCGACCCGCAGGGGCGGCATACCACCCTCCTCCTGTGCTCTTCGTCGCTTGTCTCATTTATGCCCAAAACGTGGCGGTCGTAAACCAGACCGAGGATAAATAGCCCCGGCCGTGTTAGACCTGGTGTCCAAAGGTTCCAGGAGACAAGGGGAGCGGCATGAAACACAACATCGCCAGGTTCGTTGTTGTACAGCTCGGCGTTTTCGCCCTTGGTGTCTGCCAGGCGGTCTGGGCGGCACCCAGCGCGCAGGAAAAATCCGTCGGTCCGGCAACGGAACAGACCGTTCAGGCGAACAACGGCTTTGCCATGACGCTCTACCGGCGTCTGTCTCAAGAACACCACAAGGACAATCTGTTTTTTTCGCCCTACTCCCTGTTCAGTGCGCTGGGTATGACCCTGGAAGGGGCACGCGGAGAAACCGCTCGACAAATGGGTGAAGTCTTGCGCTTCCCCGCAGATCTCCGACACGCCGACAGCAACGAACAGCCCTGGGATACCGCCGTCATCCATACCGGCGTGGCGGACCTCAAACAACGTCTGAGCGGCGGCCCGACAGATCCGATCCAGGCCCGAGACATCAGGAGCAGAATCACCAGCCTGGAAGACGAACTCGACGCCCTCAACCGACAGCTGGAACAGCGCTCACGCCATGCACAGACGGAGACGGAGCGGCGCGCCATATCTGTTGCGGCTGAACTCAACACCCTGCGCCAACAGGTGAACCAGTATGAACTCCGCGTTGCGAACGCCCTGTGGGGCGAACAGACGTTTCCCTTTCGTCCGCAGTTCGCGCGGGCCCTCCAGCGGGCTTATGGAGCGAGCAGCTTTCCGGTTGATTTTCTCCAGGCTCCAGATATCGCCCGTCTCCACATCAATGCCTGGACAGCACAGCAGACGAAAAACCTGATTCGGAATATGCTCCCGCCGGGAAGTGTGGATCGGACAACCCGCCTGGTGCTGACAAACGCGATTTACTTCAAAGGCACGTGGGCGAAACCCTTTCAGAAACAGTCCACCGAGACGGCAGACTTCACGCTGTTTGACGGATGCCGGACACCGGTCCAGTTGATGAGCGCTCAGCAGAGGCGTTTTCGGTATGCCGAACTCATGCCTGACAGCACACCACGAGAGCCCATTCCTGGCGACGAAGCCCCGGGCTGGACCCTGCCCCCCAATCCCGACGGCTTTCAACTGTTGGAGCTGCCGTACCGTGGCAACACGCTGTCAATGCTCATCATCTTGCCTCGCCGGCACGACGCCATACACGAGCTCGAACACCGCCTCACAGCCGAAGCCTTAGCGACTTGGCTGGGACGGCTGTCTGTCCAGGACGTGCACGTCTCTCTGCCCAGGTTCAGGCTGGAAACCAGCTACAGTCTCACCAAGACACTGTCCGCCCTCGGCATGCCGGCCGCCTTTCAAGCGGGCGGATTCACCGGGATGAGTGACGCCCCGCAGGCGTCTCGGCTGGCCCTCTCGCAGGTCGCCCACAAGGCATTTGTGCGCGTCGATGAGGAAGGGACCGAAGCCGCGGCAGCGAGCGCAATCACAGTCAGGACAACCTCGATACGGCTCCCGCCACCAACCCCGGTCTTTCGGGCCGACCGCCCCTTTGTCTTTCTCATTCGTGACAATCAGACCGAAGCGGTGCTGTTCCTGGGGCGGGTCATGCGGCCACAGGACTCATGATGGGCTCGTCCGGTTGACCGGCGGGTCCGCAGCAGCGCCCGGAGAAGGGCGCTCCCGCTCAAGGTGCCTGACAATATCCTCGACCGCCCGCAGCACGCTCGGCCCGTCGCCCTCGGCCGTGCCTGGGGCAAAACGCACCTGCTCGCATACGCTCAGAACCTCGGCCACGCGCTCCACGCAGTCGGCCGACACCCCGCGCGCCGCCACCGTCCCGGGCTCGATCCGACCCGGCGGCAGGTCGAGCTTGGCCGCCAGGTAGTCTTGCAGGGTGTGCGACAGCAGCGCATACAACGCGGCCGAGTCGGACTCGGCGAGCGCCTGCTCAGCCGCCCGCAGCCCGTGGCGGGCCTGCTTACCGGCCCGAGCGAAACGCGCGTAGCGGGCATCGCCGCTCAAACGCCGGCGGCGGCGGTCGTAGCACACGGCCGCGCCCAACAGGCCCAACGGCACGACGTGCCACAGCCAGAAAACCGGGCTGCGATACCAGGCTCGGCCGGGACTGTGGAAACGACCCAACTCATCCTTGATGTACACGATATCCTGGCCCAGCTGTTCTGTCTGAGTCGGCAATCCGCCCACCAGCGTCCCGGCCGGCTCGTCGGGGGCGGGCCGCAGCAGGAGACGAATCGGCTGGCTGCTGAGCGTCCGGTATTGAGCTGTCTCAGGATCGAAATAGCTGAAGTGGACGGCGGGAATGGCGTCAAGCGTCTCGTCCTGGGGAATCAGCACCTGCTCAAAGACGGTGGTATCCGGGTCGGGCTGATCCATCTGGGGGGTATAGGTCCGGAAACCCTCGGTGTTGGCCAGACTCGGCAGCTGGGCGTCGGTCACCCGGCCGGTGCCGCTCAGCAACATGCGCAGAGTAAGCGGGTCACCGACCCGCAGCTGGGTTGGCTCGGCCGTCACGTCCAACTCGAACTGTCCAACCGCCCCGGAAAACGTGGCCGGGCGACCCGCTTGCGGCAGCGGTCGCACGCGCAGGCTGAGCAGCTCGGAGCGCAGCGTCCGGAGCCGGCGCTCCGTCCCAAACAGGGAATCGGAAAAAAACCGGTCAAACAGGTTGGGCGAGGCAGACGGAGTCCGGCGGATCACATTCAGCTGGAGCGAGGCCGGACCCAGCTCGATTGTGCCCGAGCGCAGCGGCACGAGCGTCGTCCGAAAGCGCAGCACGCGAAACACCCGGTCGCCCACAGTCCGCCGTTGCCTGACCGGTTCTTCAAACGGCTCGAGCGCCACCCCGTCTCCGGGCAGGAGCGGATACTGAGCATCGGCAACCCGCACGCCGCCGACGTACAGGCTCACCTCGAGCGGCACGCGCTGGTGCAGAAAGACCTCGTGCCGAGGGGTCGTGATCTCGAGCCACACGTCCTTCCCAGTCTGGCCGGGCCGAGCACGTGCCCCCCGGTCGGGCGAGGTCGGACGGCCGGCCCGAATCTCGACCTCGACCGTTTCCGTCTGATACTCCCGCCCCTGGTGTTCGACCCGAAATGGCCCGAGCGTGAAACGGCCCTCCTTGCGCGCCCGCAGCGTATAGCGATGCTGCACCGAGGCGCTGTAGCGATTGTTAACGATCGACATCCGGGTCGAGGGACCGACATAGCTGGCATCGAAGGCGTCCAGACCGCTCAGCGCGGGCGGCTCGACATCTTGCGCCCCCTGGACCTCAATCACCAGCGTCAGCGACTCTCCCTGCTCGGCCTGTTGGGGGCTGATATCCGCCCGGACCCGAATATCCGCCCAGGCTGGCGAGACCCCCAGGCCGAGCAGGAGGACGGCCAACCCCATCCTGAGCGCCCGGCCCCCCATTACCAGTCCTCCAGAGGCTCGGCCACAACGCCGCCCTGGGCCTGACGGATGAATTCCTCGGCACCCAGCTCTTCGCTCTTGGCGGTGTCAATCAGCGCCGAGGCTTCTTCTTCCGACAAGTCCGGCTTGTCCCGCTGCTGCTCGCCACCACGGTCCGGCTGCTGCTCAGGAGCCGATTCCTGAGGGCGTTCGGGGCGGGCTGTATGGCGGTCCTGACCCGCGTCCCGGTCGGGCTGTTGCTCGGGCTGATTGCGACCCTGCCGGTCGGGCGGCGGCTGGTTCTGCGGCTGATTCTGTTGCTGGTTCTGCATCCGCTCTTTGAGCTGTTCGATTTTTCTGGCCACCAGCTCGTAGTTGAACTTGGCGTCCTGATCGCTGGGATCGAGGCCGAGCGCACGACGATAGGCGGCTTGCGCTGCGGTGTAGGCCTCAAGTGCAGCCTGGGGCTGGGCGGCTTCTGCGGCGGCTCCGAGCTGATACTGGGTATTGCCCAGATTATAGGCCGTCCGGGCGGTGCGGGGCTGGGCGTCGTCCTCGCCCGGCACCCGGGCAAAGGAGGACAGGGCCGCGTCATAGTTGCCGGCTTTGTAATGCGCGGCTCCCATATTGAAGTTGAGCAGGGGAGAGTCCGGGTCGTCGACCAAGACCTGGCCGTAGCGCGTCAGCGCTTCCTCGAACTGCCCGGCGTCAAACAGGCGGTTGCCCTCTACGATCGCGTCGCGGACCGGGTCGAGCCAAGCGAGATTACTGATCGCCAGACCCACATACACCACCAAGCGTATCGTGGTCCTCAGATTTGTGGCGTGTCTCTTCCTATGCGGCTGCACCTCATCCTCCTGTGGCGAACCGGCCGCGCCGGGTCGTCTTCGGTCTGAGCACGGGCAGTACGGCTTCGAGTCCCAGCAGCAGCAGGGCGCCAAGCAGCGGCCACTGAAAGCGCTGGTGGAAACGCCGCTCCACGCTGCTGGTCAGGGTCCGGCCTTCGAGACGAGCGATATAGCGGCGGTACACCTCGTCCAGACCCAGACTGTGGCCGGCGGCGTAAATATAGGCCCCGCCGGTCGTAATGGCGATGTCCTGCAGGCCGCGGGCCTCGAGGCGTGACTTCACAATCCGGCCCTGACGATCCTTCACAAACGTGGACTGCCCATCCTCGCTGACCACGATCAGCTCGCCCTCCGGGGTGCCGATCCCGACCGGATAAATCCGAATCCCCCTGTCGCGCGCCTGCTGGGCGGCGGCCTCGACCTGGCCCTCGTGGTCTTCACCGTCTGTTATGATCACCAGTATCGCGTCCTCGCCGGAGCGACCCTCAAATGCCTCAATCCCAGTCCGAATCGCGGCCGCCAGCGAGGTCCCACCCTTGGGAATGATACCGACCTCGACGGCGCGTAGATTTTCGGCGAACGCCCCGTAGTCCAGGGTCAGGGGGCACTGGACAAAGGCCGAACCGGCAAATGGCACCAGACCCAGCCGGTCGCCGCGCAGCTGCCCGATCAGATCCTCAATCGCCAGCTTGGCGCGTTCCAGCCGGTTAGGCTTGATATCCTGGGCCAGCATGCTGCGCGAGGTGTCGAGCGCAATGACGATATCCACCCCGCGCCGCTCAATCGTCTCCCAGCTCAAGCCCCACTGCGGGCCGGCCAGGGCGATCAACAACAGGCTCACGACCCCCAGCATCAGACCGGCCCGCCATAGCTGACGACGATCATCCAGGCGGGGCGACAGCGCCGGTACCAGGCTGGCCAGCAGGTGCGCCTGGGCGAAACGCAGCAGCGCGCGGCGGCGCCGGATGACAGCCCACCACAGGCCCGCGCCGAGCAGCGGCACGAGCGTCAGCAACCACAGGAGATGTGGGGCACGCCAGCTCATCAGGGCAGTTCTCGCAACAGGCTATGCCGCAGGCCGATTTCAAGACCAAGCAGGACCAGGGCCGGGACCAGCAGCCAGGGGTAGAGTTCGTCATAGTCGAGGTAGCGGGGCGCCTCAAACGTGGTGCGTTCGAGCTGATCGATCGTCTGGTAGATGTCTCTGAGGCTCTGGGTGTCAGTTGCGCGGAAATACCGGCCGCCGGTCGTAGCGGCGATCTGGCTCAGGGTCTGCTCGTCAATATCCACCTGGACCGGGCGGTAGACCAGGTTCCCAAAGGCGTCGCGGGCCGGATATGGCGCCATGCCCTTTGTCCCGGCCCCGATGGTATAGACCTTGATACCGAGCGCCCGGGCAGCCTCGGCCGCAGTCAGGGGAGAAATTTTTCCGGCGTTGTTCTGGCCGTCGGTCAACAGGATCACCACCGCGCTCTTGGCCGCTGTCTGTTCGAGGCGACCAACCGCAGTGGTCAGGGCCGAGCCGATCGCCGTTCCGTCTTCGATCATACCGATCCTGGCTCGCTCAAGGTTGCGCAACAGCCAGCCGTGATCCAGGGTCAGCGGACACTGGGTATACGGCCGGGCGCTGAACAAGACCAGTCCGATCCGGTCGCCCGGCCGCTCGGTCACAAAGTCTCTGACCACCGACTTGACCACATCGAGACGGCTGACGCGACGCCCGTCCAGGCGAAAATCCTCAGACCGCATGCTGCCCGAGATATCGACGCTCAGCACAATATCGATCCCAGCCCCGACATACCGGCTCTCGGCCTTGCCGAGCTGGGGCCGGGCCAGGGCCAGACTGAGCAGAACGAGGACCAGGCCGCGTACGACCGGCACGACCCAACGCCAGCGCTGGCGGCCACCCGTCGGCAGGCCGCGCAGCAGGCTGAGGCTGGGGTAGCGCACGGCCGCTCCATAGCCCGCCCGCCAGCGCCAGACGAAGAGGAGGGGAATGAGGATCAACAGGACCAGGGCCCACGGATCATGAAGGCGCATCCGACACCTCGGTCGCGGCCGCCCCAGGGCTATTGTGGGGGTGTTGATCCTGGGGCGGCTGGGTTTCTTCGACAAAACGCCGGGCGGCCTGGTAGGCGGCTTCGCTCTCCTCCAGCCCCGGCCGGTGACGGGCAAATTTCACCAGATCGGCCTGGGACAGAAACTCGGCCAGCCGCTCTTGCTGTATGGGGCTGAGTTGGTGGTCGCGGGCGGCGGCGGACAAGAATTCTTCAGTCGTCATCTCGGGCGCTCGGAGATTGAGGCCGTCTTCCAGATACTCCCGCACGATGGCGGACAGACTCACGTAATACGTCTCAAACTGTTGCTTTTCAATCAGTCCCCGGGCGTGCAGTCGGCGTAGGGCTTCCAGCGCCAGCTGAGAGGCGGGCGGGACGGGTGGGGCCACGGCTGGAGCGGGACGCCTGAGGTAGAAAAACAGTCCACCGCCGAGCCCGGCCAGTATCAGCCCGGCGACCGCCACCAGCCCGTACGGCCGCCAATCAAAGGGCAGAGCTTCCGGAGGCTTGATATCCTGCAGGGTCGGGTTCTGGCCGGCCTCGGCCAGCAGACTGAGGACCGCGATCGAGACATCCTCGCCATCGATCCGCTTCCGCTCACCGCCCGGCTGTCGATAGCGGATCGTCGGACCGGGCAGCAGGTGCTGGCCAGTCTCGAACGTCGTCAGCCGAAACCAGCGGCCCGTCACCACCCGGCCGTTTTCGGTCCGGGGCGGCAGCTCGCCAAAATCGAGGACCGTGAAATCGCCTACCTGCTCGCCCAGCAGCGGGATCTCGACCTCGACACCGGCCGCCGCGGTCACGCTGATGGTGTAGCGGATGGGATCACCGATCGTCACCTCGGTCCGGTCAACGCTGACGCTGACGGACGGCGCCTCGGTCTGATCGGCCGCAGCTGGGTCGAACGCGGCTCCGCCCCACACGACGAGCAGGCCGAACACGACAAAGAGGAAACGTGTCAACAGTCCAGGCAGGGAAGGACGACACGTTTCCTCTTTCCAGCCGGGCCACAGACCCCGACCTGTCCGGGTGCTCGGCTTCACCGGCTGCCCCTCTCCTGGCGTCGCTCGCGCAGGCGAAAGAAGCGCAGCAGCGCCTCAACGTAGGGCCGGTCGGTGCGGACGGCAATCGTATCCATGTCCACCCCGTGCAACAAACGGGCGCGCTGGCGGCGAGCTTCCTCAGCCTGGCGTGCAAACGCCTGCCGGACGCGCCGACTGCCCGTATCAACCAGCAGCCGCTCGCCGGTCTCGGCATCCTCGAAGACCATCAGCCCGACATCGGGCAGCGTCCGCTCGCGCGGGTCGTCCAGCACCACCCCGATCACGTCGTGGCGCCGATTGGCGATCTTGAGTGCCGGGCCGGCCCCGGCGTCCAGAAAATCGGAAATCACGAACACTACCCCACGGCGCTTGCTGACCCGGTTGAGGTGTTCGAGCGCGGCGGCGATATGCGTCCCCGTGTGCTGGGCCTGAAAAGACAAGACCTCACGGATGACCCGCAGCACATGGCGGGTGCCCTTCTTGGGCGCCAGGCTCAGTTCGACCCGATCACTGAAAATCACCAGACCAACCTTGTCGTTATTGCTGATCGCCGAAAAGGCGAACAGGGCGGCCATCTCGGCCGCCATTTCGCTCTTGAGCTGAGAGACCGTGCCAAAACGGGTCGAGGCGCTGGCATCGACCAGAACCATCACCGTCAGCTCGCGCTCTTCGACAAAGCGTTTGACGTGCGGGATTCCGGTCCGGGCGGTGACGTTCCAGTCGATCGCCCGAATATCGTCGCCCGGCAGATAGTGGCGGACCTCGGAGAACTCCATGCCCTGGCCCTTGAACGCGCTCTGGTACTGGCCGGCAAACAGATCGCTGACCAGATGGCTCGTCCGCACGTGGATCTTGCGCACGGTTGTGAGTTGTTCGGTACGAAGAGGAAACGGGTCCTCCTCTCCTGGATATAAGGGTGACACGTTTCCTCGTCTCAGCATGACGGCCCTCGTCGGTCCCGGCTCGCGTGCCCACCCGGCCTAGGGCACCGGCACGCCATCCAGAATCCGCTCCACGATGCGGTCCGAGCTGATGTCTTCGGCCTCGGCCTCGTAGGTCACGATCACCCGGTGGCGCAACACGTCCGGGGCGAGCGATTTCACGTCTTGGGGGGTCACATAGCCGCGCCCGTCGAGCAGGGCGTGGGCCTTGGCGGCGAGCGTCAGATACAGGGTCGCCCGCGGCGAGGCGCCGTACTGAATGAACCGTTGCAGGTCGAGCTGGTAGGCTGCGGGTTCGCGGGTGGCAAAGATCAGGTCGAGAATATAGTCCTTGATTTTGTCATCGAGGTAGATGTGATCGACCAGGCGCCGCAGCCGGACGATGTCGTCCGTGGTCAGCACGGTCCGGACGCCTGGATGCTCGGCAGTCGAGGCCATCAGCTCCAGAATGCGGCGCTCTTCCTCTTTTGACGGATAGCTGACCCACACCTTGAGCATGAAGCGATCCACCTGAGCCTCGGGCAACGGGTAGGTGCCTTCCTGTTCAATCGGGTTCTGGGTCGCCAGGACCAGGAACGGCGCGGGCAGCGGGTAGGTTTCTTCGCCGATGGTCACCTGACGCTCCTGCATGGCTTCGAGCAGGGCGCTCTGCACCTTTGCCGGCGCGCGGTTGATTTCGTCGGCCAGCACGATGTTGGCAAAAATCGGCCCTTTCTTGGTGGTAAAGCTGCCGTCGCGCGGACTGTACACCAGGGTGCCGATCAAATCGGCCGGCAACAGATCGGGGGTGAATTGCAGGCGCTGGAAGCTGGCGCTCAGGGTCTGGGCCAGGGTCTTGACCGACAGGGTCTTGGCCAAACCCGGTACGCCTTCGAGCAGGACGTGGCCGTTGGCCAGCAGGCCGACCAGCAGACGCTCGATCAGCGCCTGCTGGCCAACAATCACCCGACCGATTTCTTCCCGCAGCCGGGTGAGCGCGGGCGCCTGGGCCTGCACCTGCTCGTTGAGCGCGGTGATGCCAACGGCCGCCTGCTCATGCTCGACAACACGATCCTCATCCATAGTGTGTAACGCTCCTCCGCTCGCCGACCGGCCTGCGCGGACGGGGCGGTGTGACATTTGCCTCTGCCGCCGTCCTCATCCCGGTCTGTTCCAGCCTCGCCCGTCTTATGCTTGACAATGCCCAGGGGGGTGTATACGAACAGGGCACGCTCAGGCTCTCCATCATGACCAGACAACCATATCTCAGCCAAATGTAGGGGATGTATGCACATTCTTCAATCTCCTCGGTCACCAAAGGGCAGCGTTTTGTCCGACGAGAATCTTTTGTTCACACGATCTCCTTTGCCTGGGGCCGGTCTCCCAGATGTGGCCCGTCAACGTGGCTCATCCGGTGTGTTCCGTCCACGGCTCAGGCTGTACCCCTGGGTCGTGCTGGTCGCGCTGTGTGTGGCCGGAGTCCTGCCGGGCATCGTCCCGCAGGCGCGGGCTGCGGCAAAGTCGGTCGTTGAGATTGCCCAAAATACGATGCCCGCGGTCGTCAATATTTCGACCACCCAAAAACCCGGGTCGCGCTCTCAGGGGCGCCGTCAGTTTCCCCCGACGCCCGGTCCGTTTGGCCCGGGCGACCCGTTTGGCGAATTCTTTCGGCGGTTTGGTCCGGAGCGTCCGCCTTCGGGCAGGCAACGCGGCGTGGGGTCTGGTTTTATCATCAGCCAGGACGGCTATATCGTCACCAACAATCACGTCATCGACGGGGCAGACACGATCACCGTCCGCATGTCTGACGAGGAAGAGTACCAGGCCACAAAAATCGGCTCAGACGAAAAGACGGATCTGGCGCTGATCAAGATCGAACCCGACCAGCCCCTGCCGAGCGTTCCCTTTGGACAGTCGGCCGGTCTTGAAGTCGGCAACTGGGTGATCGCCATCGGCAATCCGTTCGGGCTGAGCCAGACCGTCACACTCGGGATTGTGAGCGCCAAGGGACGGGTCATCGGCGCCGGCCCATACGACGATTTCATTCAAACCGACGCGTCCATCAATCCCGGCAATTCCGGGGGTCCGCTGCTCAACCTGCAAGGCGAGGTCGTCGGGGTCAACACGGCCATCTACAGCCGCATCGGCGGCAACATCGGCATTGGCTTCGCCATCCCGATTGATCTGGCCAAGTCGATTGTCCAGCAGCTGCAAGAAAAAGGCGCGGTCACCCGTGGCTGGCTGGGAGTGATGATTCAGGCCGTCACCCCGGAGTTGGCGCAGTCGTTTGACCTGGCCGAACCCAAAGGCGCCCTGGTGGCCGAGGTGACGCCCGACAGCCCGGCCCACAAAGCGGGTCTGGAGCGGGGGGACATCATCGTCGACTTTAACCAAACGGAGATCGGCGATTCGCGTGAACTGCCCGCTCTCGTTGCCCAGACCCCGGTCGGGACACAGGCAAAAGTCGGCGTCCTGCGCGGCGGCAAAAGCCAAACCCTGACGGTCACCCTGGGCGAACTCCAGGATGAGCAGGTCCAGCTCGCCGGCGGTGAAGCCGGCACCCGCAACTGGGGCATGACTGTTGCCGACATCACGCCCGAGATCCGCCGGCAGCTCCAGCTCGACGCCGCTCAGACAGGTATCGTCGTATCCGAGGTCGAGCCGGGCAGCGCGGCCCAGCGAGCTGGGATTCAGCGCGGGGATGTCATCGAGGAGGTCAACCGCCAGGCCGTGACATCGGTCGGCGAGTTCACGACCATCCTGTCTGAGATGGACGAGAAGGGCAGTCTGCTGCTCCTGGTGCGCCGCAACGACTTCACCTCCTTCTTTGCCCTGCGCCAGGAAGACTGAGGTACGGCTGTCGAATTGGCGCGGCAGCGTCAGCTCTCGAAGCTGGAAGCGCAGGGATTGAGACAGGGCTTCGAATATACGCACGAATCGGCCTGGAATACGCTGAAGGACTTTCTTGAGGAGCGCGGCGTCCAGAACCTCTATGGCTCAAGGGACACAACACGCGCCGCTTTCAGAACAGGCTTGATCGAAAACGGCGAAACATGGATGGCCATGATCCAAAGCCG
>JAGWBB010000074.1 GCA_021296095.1 Desulfurellaceae bacterium
AAGGGACACAACACGCGCCGCTTTCAGAACAGGCTTGATCGAAAACGGCGAAACATGGATGGCCATGATCCAAAGCCGCAACACGACCTCGCATACCTGTAATGAGGACACTGCCAGCCAGATTGTTGCGGCGATTCTTGACACCTACGCAACGCCTTATTTGTGAAAGCCCGGCATAAGGCCTGAGAGGCGGGCCGGGCTCAGCCGCACGTGGTTTCTAGCAGCGCGGCGCAGACCTGATAGGGGTCCATATTGGCGGCCGGTCGCCGATCCTCCAAATAGCCGCGTCCCTCGTTGGCCGTGGCCATCGGAATACGCACCGAGGCACCCCGGTCGCTGATACCGTAGCGGAATTCGTGGATGCTGCACGTCTCATGCAGGCCGGTCAGGCGTTCTTCGTTGTGGGCGCCGTACACCGCAATGTGTTCCTCGTGCCGTTTTTCCAGCGCCTCACAGGCGGCTTTCACCACTGCTAAGCCCCCCTCCTCGCGCATGGCTTTCGTGCTGAAATTGGTGTGGGCGCCAGCCCCGTTCCAGTCGCCTTTGACCGGCTTGGGATGCAGGGTGGCATTGACGCCGAAATCTTCGGCGATGCGATACAACAGCCAGCGGGCGACCCACAATTGATCCGCTATCTCGGGCGCCCCTATCGGGCCGATCTGGAATTCCCACTGACCGGGCATAACCTCGGCATTGATGCCGGAGAGGGCCAGCCCGGCTTCTAGACAGGCACTCATATGCGCCTCGACGATTTCTCGGCCAAAGACCTCATCGGCCCCAACGCCGCAATAGAACGGTCCCTGGGGCGCGGGATAGCCACCCTCCGGCCACCCCAGAGGCGAGCGCCCGCGGAAAAACGTGTATTCCTGCTCAATGCCGAACCAGGGTTCGTGGTCTTGATACTGGTCTCGCAGTTGGACGAGGCGCACCCGCGTGTTGGACTCGTGCACGGACCCGTCCGGGAGCCGCACCTCGTTCATCACCAGGATATTGTCGCCGCGGCGGATGGGGTCAGGCACATAGTAAATGGGGCGGAGCAGACGGTCGCTGTCATGGCCTTGGGCCTGCATGGTGCTTGAACCATCGAATCCCCACAGGGGAATCTCTTCGAGGCTGCTGACCGGTCCGTCAAGGATTTTCGTTTTTGAGCGCAGCGTGGCCGTCGGTTGATTGCCGTCTATCCAGATGTATTCCGCGTGGGAAACGGAGAGGCTGTCGCAAAGCATGGAGAACGGATTCAATTCCCCTGCAATCCTCAGTGGAGCGTATCTGCCTGTTCCGCCTCGTTTCTGGCGGCGACGGCTTCTGGAGGCGGCTCAAGCGGCAGGACAACCGTCATCTCGGTAAAAGCGTCCTCCTGGCTGTCCACACGAATCGACCCCCCGTGGCGGGTGAGGATGTCGGTGGTCAGCGACAGGCCGAGGCCGGTTCCCTCACCCGTCTTCTTGGTGGTCACGAAGGGCTCGAAGATCCGCTCCCGCATCTCCTCCGGGATGCCGGGGCCGTTATCGTGGACACAGAACTCGGCCCGATCCCCGAGGCGGCGGCTGCTCACGCGCAGCTGCGGGTCATAGTCATCGTCCGACTGCTGGCGCTTTTCCTCAATCGCCTGGCAGGCGTTCGTGACCAAGTTGAGAAATACCCGGCCGATGTCCTGCGGCACGACCTCCAGCGGCCCCATCTCCGGGTCAAGGTCCTCGCTCATCGTCACGTTGAAGTTCGAATTGTGGGCACGCATGGCGTGGTAGGCGAGGTCCATGTACTGCTTGAGCAGGGCGTTCACGTCGGTCTCCCGCCACTCGCCCGGCGTCGAGCGGGAATGCTCAAGCATGCTGCGTACGATGCCGTCAGCGCGCTGGCCGTGCTCCTTCACCTTCTGGAGGTTGAGCCTGAGATCGGACAGGATGGCGTTGATTTCTTCAACAGTCTCAGCCTGGCCAGCCTGCCCGTCCTGGCCAGGCTGGCCAGGCTGGCCTTCCTCGATGATTTCCTCGATCTCGTCAATCAGTTCGACCGACACATCCGAGAAGTTGTTGATGAAGTTGAGCGGATTCTTGATTTCGTGCGCCACCCCGGCCGTCAGCTGGCCGAGCGAGGCGAGCTTTTGCTCGGCCACGACCTGTTCCTGCGCCTGTTTGAGATTCTCCAGGGTCTGCTCAAGCGTATGGTTCTTGGCGTCCAGCTCTTCGGCCAGCTTCTCGACCAGGTTCAGCCGCTGCACCTCCAGCGCATAGCGCCGGAACACTTCCAGGGCTTTGGCCATATCGGTCACCTCGTCATTGCCCCCCACCTTGACCGGTACCTCCAGGTCACCGACGGCCATGGAGCGCATCGCAGTCGCCAGCCCGACCAGGCGACGGACAAGATGGCGTCCGACGAATAACCAGCCGATGAGGAAAGCGCCGACGGTGCTCAGGATGTTGAGCAGCACGAGCAGGACGATGCCGGTCTGGGCGGCAGACCGCGAGGAGTTGCTGGCTCTGACGGCCTCGCTGTTGATCTCGGCCACCAGCTTGTTGACTTCAGCCAGCAGCAGTTCGGAAGCCGCCTGTCCTCGGGTCAGCGCTTCCTGTTCCTGTTCCAGCCGACGCAAGGCTTCCAGGCGCAGCGGAATGATACCGCCCTCGTCCGATTCCCCCATTTGCGTCAGGCGTTCCAGATCCTCGCCAAACAGGCGGTCGTGGGCGCGAACCGGCAGGGCCGCATAGGCGCGTCGGAAGTTCTGCACGGCGCTGTGGAAGCGCTCCTGCAAGGGCAACAGGAGCCCGCGGTCAGACAGACCGAGCGCCTCGTCCAGCAGCAGCACGGCGAGGTTGGCCTGGTGGTTGACCACAACCAGATTCCGATAGTAGGCGAGTTCGCCTTCAGACGCCCGCTCGGCGAGCGGACTCGGCCGGTCCGGCAGGTTGCGTAGCCCCTCGACCAGGTAAAAGGCCTGGTCGTCGATGGCGGTGGCAAGGTGCCGTTCGATGCGCCGGTTCGTCTCGGCCAGTTCCTCTCGGAGGCCCCCCAGGGTCTCGGCGATGACGAGGCGCCGGGCGGCCGATTGCTGGATCAACTCCAGGTAGGTGCTGAGTTCGCCCAGGTGGACTTCGATCAGCCGGGTCTGCACGCCGAAGGCGGAACGGGATTCCAGCTCTTGGATGAGCCCGCTGAGGGCGGCCCGCTCCCTGGCTATGGCTTTCGTCACCGCCTCGTGCTGCTGGGGCGAGTCAGCCGAGATGAGCCGTAGCGCCCCGGTGACCACGACGGCGCTTTGGCGAGCCGCGTCGACCGCACCGCTCAGGTTCGGGATGCTGTAATCCGAAAGCCGGATCTCGTAGTAGAGGATCTGGCGAAATGAAAAATAGGCCACCAGGCTGGCGCTCAGGGTGAGGAGGACACCGACCAGCAGGCCGATATACAGCTTCGGTCCAATCCCGAAGCGCATGCCGACATCCGCAGTGAGGAGTTGCACATAATTGGATCGATCGACGAGAGGGCGCTGTGACTCACTCCCGGCCCGACCTGCCTGTTCCGGTTTTGCTTCATTCACAGACGCCGCAGACTGCGGCGCGGACGCGGTGTCGGCAGAGGACAGCGAGTTCTCTTGTTGCTGCTCGTCGTGCTCACGCTTCCCTTTGGAATTGGAATCGGTGACAGGCTGACTCATGGCCGCGTCATTCTTCGCACGGGGCGAACCCGGCCCCGCTGGTCAATGATCGTCAGATACACACGGTCGGACCCCTGGTTGTCGGCCGGACCGTAGCGGAGCAGGAAGCCGCCCAGGTCTATGCTCTCAGCCTCCAGCAACGCGTTCAGAAAGCCTTCGCGGGTCGGATTCAGACCAGCCAGCCGTACTCCTTCCACGACCAGGCGGCCGGCCAGATAACCTTCCAGCGACACAAAACCCGGCTCGCTGTCAGGGTCTATGGCGGCCAGGGCCTGCTGATATTGGGCGACCACGGGAAGGCTGGCATCGGTGGGAAAGGGGACGACTTGCGTCACATACACTCCAGCGCCGTCCGGACCGAGCTCCCGCGCCAGGGCCGCACCGCCGACAAAGGAGATAGTGATAAAATATGGGTTGAAGTCGAGGCGTCGCGCCCAGCGGATCAGGGCGGCGGCGGGCTTATAGGCACCGATGATGACAATCGCCTCGGGCCGGGGGCGGCGCAGGTCGAGCAGGGCGACTTTGACCGCCTCGGTATTGCGCGGATAGTCCGCTTCTACGACCAAGGGCAGATTGTAGCGAGCGACAGCGCGCCGGACGCCCGTCAGCCCGGCGCGGCCGTAGGAATCGTTCTGGTAGAGAATGCCGATCCGTTGCACGCCCAGGTCGGTGGTCAAACGGGTCAGGATCTCCTCGGTTTCCTGGTAGTACGAGGCGCGCATGTTGACCACGTTGGAGCGCTGCCGTGCGTCGCGCAGGAACTCGGCCCCGGTAAAAGGGGCGATATAGGGCACCCCCGCCTCGGTGGCGATAGGCTGGGCGGCCATGGAGGTAGGGGTGCCGACGGCGCCGACCAGGGCGAAGACGTCGCGCTGGTCAATGAGCTGACGAGTGTTGGCGATGGCCGCCTCGGGCTCATACGCGTCGTCCAGAGACTCGAGGACGAAACGGTGGCCGTGCACCCCGCCCTCCCGATTGATTTCCTCGAAGGCCGCCAGCAGGCCCAGACGCATGCCCTGCCCCAGTTCGCTGGCCGGCCCGCTCAGCGAGGCCGACTGGCCAAAGACCAGCTCGCCGGTCGTCTGAGCCGGACTGTCCGCCGGCACCAGCCCCAGCAGGGGAATGACGAACACGGCAACTCGGACACAGGCGAACAGGAAACGCATGGAGTACCGTCCGCAGTTAAGAAAGCGTGGCGTTGAGGCGCAGCGCAACACAGGTGATATCGTCCGACTGTGGGGCGTCCCCGGCAAAGTCCTGCGCGGCGTCGACCACCGTCTTGACGATATCGCCGACAGTCGCCCCGGCCAGGCTGGCAAGCGTCCGGTCGAGCAGCGCTTCTCCAAATTCCTCCTGACCGGCGTTCTCGGCCTCGGTGATGCCGTCCGTATACAGGAAGAGGGTGTCGCCAGGGCAGAGCTGGATTTCGGCGTCGCGATATTCGTGCCCGGCGACCACTCCCAGCACCAAATTGCCCGTCGGCGGCACGATCTCAACCTGCGCATCGGCCCGCAACAGGCGGGGAGGATTATGGCCGCCGTTACAGTAGCGCAAGACGCCGCTGCGCAGGTCCAGCACCCCGTAGAAGAGGGTGACGAAGACACACCCATCGTTGTCCTCAGCCAGCAGATCGTTCACTTCGGTCAGACAGCGGGCGGGTGACGGGGAGTTTCTGGCCGTGCTCTTGAGCAGGCTGCGGGTCACCGTGGTGAACAGGGCAGCCGGAACTCCCTTGCCCGAGACATCGGCAATGACCAAGCCGACCCGGTTATCATCCAGGCTGAAAAAATCGTAGAAGTCTCCGCCAATCTCCCGGGCCGGGATCATCCGCGGCTCAATGGCGTGGGTCTCGCTACTCAGCGAGTTCCTGGGCAGGATGGACATCTGCATCTGCTTGGCAACATCGAGTTCTCGGGTCAGGGCGACCAGCCGGTCTCTCGACTCCAGGGCGCTTTCCAGGGTTTGGAGATGCTTGAGTGTCTTTTCAATGGTGATTTCGAGATCGTTGAAGTCGATTGGCTTGGTGACAAAATCGAACGCCCCCCGGTTCATGGCGGTGCGGATGTTCTTCATGTCGCCATAGGCGGAAATAATGACCGCCCGGACCTCGGGTCGGGTGTCTTCGAGCTGGCTCAGCAGCGTCAGCCCGTCCATCACCGGCATGTTGATATCCGACAGAACGAGGTGAATGTCGGGGTGCTCGGCGAGTTTTTCGAGCGCTTCCTTACCGTTATGGGCAAAAACGAAATCGAGTTCGCCTTTGCGGATCCGCCGGCGGAACTTCTGACGGACGAGCAGTTCAAGGTCTTCTTCGTCGTCTACCACGAGAAGCCGGATGGGTGATGCCTGCAAGGCCGACCGCCTCCTTTCGGAACAGGTGTTTAGAGACTGCTCAGGGCCTCATCGCGGCTGCCGTACACCGTCAGGATGCTATTGAAGCCGCTGATTTCAAAGATGTGCGCGATGTGTTCGGCCAGCCCGCAGAAGAGCGCTGCGCCGCCCTCCGTCTGCAGACGCCGGGCCGCCACCAGGAGCGTTCGCAGACCAGCGCTGCTGATATAGACCAGATGCTCAAAATCGAACACCAGCTTCTTCTCGCCCGCTTTGAGCTGTTCCTGGATAACGCTTTCCAGGATCTCGACGTTACTTCCGTCCACACGTCCCGAAGGACACACAATCGCAGCCTTTTCACTGCGCTCGGTTCGGACCGACAGGGTCTGCTCATTCGCCATCGGACTTTCCTCCTATCAGGTGACGCACCGTAATGCGATTCCGTCCGCCGACACGCTCATACGTGCTGCTATCGGCGAGCTGTTTAGCCAGAAAGACCCCCAGGCCACCAATAGGCCGGTCGGAGAGATCCAGACTGAGATCCGGCTCCGGGGCTTCCTCAAACGGGTTGAACGCCGGCCCGTTATCCTCAAGCTGGGCAACCACGGCGTCCCGGTCAACGGCCAGGCGCAGGCGCAACTCGGGTTCGGCAACCTCCGGCAAGCCATAGCTGACGCTGTTGGTGACGAGTTCGTCCAGAACGAGATTCAGGCGGCCTTGGAGATCCTGGGGCAGGGCGCGCGCCGCCCCGAAGTCCTCGACGGCCCGGGCCAGCACACTCAGGACCGACAGGTCGGGAGTCAGGGACAGCTCAACGACATTGTCGCTTGGGAACGATTCGGAAGACGGCATCAGCTTCCTCAGGTGCGCTCGCCGGACACGCGGGCTTCGGTCGGGTAATACACGTATGTCCGTTCCAGGGCTTCGTGGAACTTCCAGCCCAGGTCAATAAACTCGGTAAGTTCCTTCTCACCCCGCCCGCCCGCTGTCAAGTCGATGGCCGTTTGGCGGGAGAGGAGATCGTCCAGACGCCCGGCAATGTCGTGAGGCTCTGCCGGAGAACGCCCACGGACGGGCGGATCGATGACCTCCAGGCTGCCGCGCAGCCGGTCCACCGCAAAACGCAGCGAATAGGGGAACTCGGGGTCGTAGGCCAGAAAGTTGATGACCTCTGCACCGCTGATCTGGGCGCCGTGCAAATGGCAGTAGGTCTCGAAGGCATGACAGCCCTGGAGGAGACCGGTCCAGTCATTTTCCTCCTCGGCCGAGTCCTTGGCATGTGCGCCGATGAGGGCGGCGATGAGCTGGGCGCGCTCAATGAATCGCCCGACACGCATGAAGTGCCAGCCCGCATCGCGGCGCATCGCACTGGCACACACGCCGTCAAAGAGCTGCACCGCCTCGCCGATAGCCCGGTACAGCATAACGGGTTCTCTCTCCCAGACATCCACCAGGCTCGTGGCCCGCAGGCGCAGATACTCGCGGTTGAGGCTTGACCAGATCGCGTTGCTGAGAGAGTCGCGAACCTGCCGCGCGTTCTCCCGGGCTGCGGTCAGGCAGAAGATGATGGAGGCGGCATTGGCGGCCTCGAAGCTGAGGTAGTCGGTCAGGGTGTAACCATCGGCGAAAAAGAAGGCGTCCTCGTCCTCTGGACCACCGTAGATCTCCGCACCGGGCGGACGTGTGCCGAGGCTGTGGAAAATCCGTCGCCAGCCAGCGGCAATTTCCTGGGCCGGGCTGGACGGCAGGCGTTCGAGCTGCAACTCAAGCAGGCGGGCGGTGTGCGCGACCCGCTCGAGGTAACGGTTCATCCAGTAGAAAGAATCGGCGACCCGGGCGAGTATCACGGCGCATCCTGTTCAATCACCCAGGCGTCCTTGGACCCACCGCCCTGGCTCGAATTCACCACGATGCTGCCCTTACGCAGGGCCACCCGACACAGCCCGCCCGGCACCAAGCGGGTGTCTGCCCCGTGGAGCACGAAGGGCCTGAGGTCAACGTGACGGGCTTCGAGCCGTCCCTCAATCAGGCACGGCGCCCGGGACAAATCCAAGGTGGGCTGGGAGATGTAGTTCTCAGGATTGGCGCGGAGCGTGGCCGCAAACGCCTCCCGCTCTTCCCGGCTGGCGTGCATCCCGACCAGCATGCCGTAGCCGCCGGACTCGCCGACCGCCTTGACCACCAGCTGATCGAGGTGCTCAAGCGTGTAGGCCAGCGCCTCGGGTTCCCGGCACAAATAGGTTTCGACGTTATCCAGGATCGGCTCCTGGCCGAGGTAGTAGCGGATCATACGAGGCACATACGAGTAGATCGCCTTGTCGTCCGCCACACCGGTGCCCGGCGCGTTGGCGATCGCCAGATTTCCCGCGCGATAGACCTCAAACAGCCCGGGAACGCCGAGGCAGGAATCCGGGCGGAAGACTTCGGGGTCGATGAAGTCGTCATCGAGTCGCCGGTACAGCACGTCAACGGGCTGCAAGCCGCCAACGGTACGCATGTACAGCCGCTCCCCCTGCACGACCAGATCATCGCCCTTGACCAGTTCGATACCCATTTCTCGGGCCAGAAAGGCGTGTTCGTAGTAGGCCGAGTTATAGACGCCCGGGGTAAGCAGGGCGATATGTGGCTCTTCCCCCTGCCGGGGCGAGAGGGAGCGCAGGATGCCCAGCAGTTCCCGACCGTAGTGGTCCACCGAGCGCACCCGGTAGTGGCGGAAAAGACGCGGGAAGGCGCGTCGAATCGCGTCCCGGCAGGCCAGCATGTACGACACCCCCGACGGGACGCGGAGGTTGTCTTCCAGGACCATGAATCCGTCTGCGGTGCGTACGATGTCACTCCCACACACCGAGACGTAGGCCCCGTGCTGCACCTGCACCCCCTCCATTTCAGGCCGATAGTTCGGGCAGCCGTGCACCAGGTCGCGCGGCACGGTGCCGTCGTTCAGGATATGACCCGGGCCGTACACATCGGCCAGAAACAGATTCAGGGCCTGCACGCGCTGAGTAAGCCCGCGTTCAAGGTAGTCCCACTCCTGGGCCAGCAGGAGACGAGGCACGCAGTCGATGGGGAAGACCCGCTCAATGGACTCGTCGTCCCCGTACACGGTGAAGGTGATGCCCTCGTGCAGGAATGAGCGGGTCACCCGATCCTGGAGCCGCTCCACTTCGTCCCTGGACATCCCGCCCAGCGCGTCGAGGAGCATGCGGTAGTGAGGGCGCGGCCGCCCCTCGGACTCGAAGGTCTCGTCGAAGAAGCGGTCCTCAATGTCGTAGCGTCCAAAGAGATCGGACATGTCGTCCCGACCGTTGCTCGATCCAGACGAATCGCTCAAGGTCATGTCTCTGGTATTGCTGTTTTTTCCTGCCGTGTCAATCTTGGTCTGGGACGTGTTTTTCACGGTCCGGAAACGAGATTCACTGCTGACACGATGTCGCCTCAGCAAGGGCATCGTGGAATTTCGTAAAGCCGACCGAGCGGTTACGCGCCGGGTTGATATAGGCGGCAACGGCCCGCGCCGTTTCCACCTTGCGTAATCCTGTCTTGAAATACCCACGCTCTTTCAATATCCGCTCGAACGCCTCCCAGGTTCCTCCCTGGACTGAGTCGGGATTGCGATACCGGCTTTGATTCGGAACAGTCGGCGATATTTTCGGATAGGCGTTGCGCACAGCCTCCCAGTCACCGAAATACCACGCCTCCAACTCCTCAACAGCAATCCGATTGACCAATTGCCAGGACCGGTCATCCACTCGCGACCTCGTGCGCAGATTTGCTCCTGATGCTGCGTCTTCCAGTTGTTGCTTAAGCCGCAGGCAGTCATCGTCATCGCGGTCTACGACCACAACGATGCGCCAATCAGCGGGCAGCCATCGCGCGTAGCCCCTCAAACGATTTTCTAATTTTCCTAGCAGGTCGCGCTTGCCCTGGAACGTATGGATCTCGAAACTACGGTCTACGGGTAAAATGCACGGTAAGAGTTCTCGCAGAAACGCTTCCATTGAGAGCTCTTCAACGAGTAGTTCCAAGTGTCTGACAATCACCGCTTGGGGCCCCGTGGAGGAGCGGTCGGTACGCCTTGATTGACCAGCGGATCGCCCACGCCGAAATATCCCTCCATCCACAGGTTCCCCAGCAGACCGCCGTGCTCCAGGAAATTGCGCACCCTGGGGAGATCGGCCACGTGCTGGGACTGCGTATAACTCTGCTCGTCACGCCACAGGACGCGCACCTCTTCGGACTGCAAGGCATTCAGGAAAAAGGGCGAATGGGTGGTCACGAGCAACTGCGTGCGCTCACTGGCCGCGCGGCATTCCTCGGCCAGTTCGGACAGCAACCGGGGGTGCAGGAAGTTCTCCGGTTCTTCGATACCTAATGAAGGGCGGCGGTTGGGGGTCGTACAGCAGCACAAGGTAGGCCACCAGCATCTTCAGGGTGCCATCGGAGGCGAAACGGGCCAGCACCGGATGGCTGAACGGGGCGTCCTTGATCTGCAACAGCAAGCGACCGTCGGGCACTGTCTCGGCCAGCACCCTCTCAATACGCGGCACCCGGCGGCGCAGCACATTGAAGATGTCATCCAATCGTTCTGGATGCTGTTCGGCCAAGTATTGGATGACGTTGGCGAGATTGTCGCCCGTTTTGCTCAGCCGTTCTTGGGGTCCTGCCTCGGGCTGTCCGCGCGCGCTATCGGCTGACAGGTAGGACACGTGCCAGCCGGTGATAAAGTCGCGCAGCGCTGCCACGCGCGGGTGCTCGGCGAACTGCCCTGGCGCGTTGACTGCCAGCAGGTCGGGGGATTTGAGCGGAATATCCGTCCGCCGTTCTTGGCTGTTAGGTCGGTCTCCGCTGATGGCCTGACCCTGGCCCTGGCGATAGTCAAGGAAACGAAACGGTTGCCCATAACTCCCCCGCTTCCAGCGCAGCCACTCCTCCACGACCACCGGTGCGCGGTCACGTTCATCAACGACCAGATGAAACGACCAGATGATAGGTGACGAGCGGGTAGCCGGGCTCACGATACTTGATCTCGATGGTCACCGGTCCCTCTGCACCGCGCGTCTTCAGTTCCCTGGCCCGCCCACGTTTATCCCAAGCCCGGCGCAGCCCCAGTTCAAAGCACTCGGCGAGAAATGCGAACACGTCAAAGACCGTTGACTTGCCGCTCCCGCTGGGGCCGAGCAGCACGGTCAAGGGCGTCATTTTCTTAAATTCGGCTTCCCGCAGCGCCCGGAAATTCTGTACCTTCAGAGACTCAATGCGCGCCGGGGAATGTTGCCGGTTTCCGGACATGGCAAAGCGCCGCTGAACCTATGCGTTTTCATCCTCATTCCTCATCGGGCACATCCCGCCCCAGCCAAGGCATCAGGCGTGAGCCGGAGGGCGCGGCCATTCTGGCCAGCCAGCCGGCCCGCCGGGTGAGTTTCTTTTGCGCCACGATGGTCTTGTCCATCAGCAGGGCTTGGAGCGCGTTCAGCCAGCACTCGTAGTAGGTCGGCCTCGCGTCAGACGGCTGGCGGTCGGCCTCGCCGATGGCGGCGATCAGCCGCTGCTGGAACTCCGCCCAGGCGAAGTGGCCCCGCTCACACAGAGCCACCGCCATGGCAAAGGCAATGCCTTCCCACGGGTCTTGGAAGAGCAGCTCTCCGCTCTGCCGGGGCAGGGCTGTCGGTCCGGCCATATCGGCCACCCGACGGTCGGCGGCGGGTGGCCGGGGATGTGTGTCACGTGGGGCCTCGGGCACACCGATCATGGCGGGTCGGGTGACCAGGGGGGCTCTTGGGTGCCGGCCGGACGTTGGGGGAGTACCAGATAGCGGGTCTGGGCAGTGCTGTTCCAGACCAGGATTTCGCGCTCTGGAGCGATCTCCAGACCAAACTCGCTCAGGACTTCGCGTGGCCGGCCACCAATCCGAGAACGGTAGGCCGAGCTTTTGTACCAGAACGGGGGCAGGCCCAGGACCGGCCACGGATAACACGAACACAAGGTGCACACGACCGCGTTGTGAACCCCAGGCGTGTTCTCGACCACCGTCAGCTCCTCGCCCTGCAAGCCCCCAAAGCCCAACTCGGCAATCGCCTCGGCGCCGTTCCGCAGCAGCCGCTCCTTGTAGGCCGGATCGACCCAGGCCCGGGCAACCACCTTGGCCCCGTTCAAGGGTCCGATGTCGTTTTCGTAGGTGTCCAGGACGGCGTCAAGATCGGCCGGCGTGACGAGCCCGTCCTCTTCCAGGACAGACTCCAGCGCTTTGGCCTGGACCTCACGCGCCTTGTTTTCCACCCGGCTGAGCCGGCGCTGGGTGTAGGCCGGTGTTGGACCGTGGTGATCGTGCTGATCGCTCATGGGCGGCACGCTAGTCTGGAACAGACGGCGAGTCAAACAAACGGGCTTGGACCGTGTGTGGTGCCGATCATCTTGCGTTCCCCACCCGTCCCGCGATAGGTATAGGCTGACACGAGGAGGAGACTACTGTGCACGAGTTTGATTTCGCCGCTCCAGACAGCTTGCAGCAGGCGGTCGAGCTGCTGGGTCGTGCCGACGGCGAGGCGCACGCCCTGGCCGGCGGGACCGACCTGATCCCCCAGATCAAAGAAAACCGGCGTCGCCCGAGTCTGGTGGTGGACATCAAAAAGATTCCAGAACTCAACGTGCTGTCATACGACGCCGCCGGCCTGCGCATCGGCGCGGCGGTGTCGTGTACCCGTATCGCCGAGTTTGACGCGGTCAAGCAACACTATCCGGCCCTGGCCGAGGCCTGCGCTCTGGTCGGCTCGTACCAGATTCAGAACCGGGCCGCCCTGGGCGGCAATATCTGCAACGCTGCACCCTCGGCCGATGCGGTGCCGCCGGTTCTGTCGTACGCCGGCAGGCTGCTGCTGGCCGGTCCGAACGGCCAGCGTGAGTTGGCGGCAGAGACATTTTTTACCGGTCCGGGGCAGACCGTCCTGGCCCGCGGAGAAGTGCTGGTCGCCATCCAGCTGCCGCCGCCGCCGGCCAACTCGGGCGCGGCGTATCTGCGCTTTATCCCGCGCGAGGAAATGGACATTGCGGTAGCCGGGGTTGGCTCCTTCGTTCAGCTCAGCGCCGACGGGCAGCGCTGCCAGCAGGCGCGGATCAGCCTCGCCTCGGTCGCTCCCACCCCGGTCCGGGCCGACGAGGCCGAGGCGTTTGTGGCCGGCAAGCCACTGGACGCGGCGACCATTGCCGAGGCCGGTGAGCTGGCGGCACGGGCGGCGCGGCCCATCTCGGATGTACGAGGCTCGGCCGCCTATCGGCGTGAGCTGGTCAAGGTGCTGACCCGCCGGACCCTACAGACGGCGCTGGACAGAGCCAGGAGAAGCGCATGAAACGGATGATAGAACTGACCGTCAACGGTGACTCCCACACCGCCATTATTGATGCCCGCGAGACCCTGCTCGACAGCCTGCGCTATAAGCTGGACTTCATGGGTCCCAAGGAAGGCTGCGGAAACGGCAACTGCGGAGCCTGCACCGTCGAGTTGAACGGCCAGCTGGTCAACTCGTGTCTGGTCCTCAGCCTGGAAGCCGAAGGCGCCGAGATCAAAACGGTCGAAGGGGTAGCCGCCGGAGACCAGCTGCACCCTGTCCAGCGGGCCTTTATCGACAACGCCGGGCTACAGTGCGGGTTCTGCACGCCGGGCTTTATCATGTCGGCCAAAGCCCTTCTGGAGCGTAATCCGAATCCCAGCGAGGCCGAAATTCGGCTGGCCATTTCGGGCAATCTGTGCCGCTGTACCGGCTATGACAAGATCGTCAAGGCCATTCAGGCCGCATCTCAGGCTCTGTCACGGGCCGCCTAAGACGAAGAGGCAGCGTGTCCTGCGACCCAAGGGTGATACGTTGCCTCTATGAGGAGAAGGTATATGGCAGAATATACGGTTATTGGCACGCGTTTGGCAAAGGTCGATGGTCCGGAGCGGGTGACCGGCAAGGCCGCCTTTGGCGCCGATCTGAGCCTGCCCAATATGCTGTGGGCCAAGCTGGTCCGCAGCCCCTACAGCCACGCCCGGATCAAAAAGATCGATCCCAGCAAGGCCCTGGCCCTGCCCGGGGTCAAGGCCGTCATCTGCGCCGACGATCTGCCGCCCCTGGCCAAGGGCACGACCGCCCCGCTGGTCGGCGAGGTCAGCATCGACATGAGCGCTATCCGCGAGCTGGTCATGGCCTCGGACAAGGCCCGCTATCACGGCCAGGCCGTGGCTGCGGTGGCCGCCACCGATCCGTTTACGGCCGAGGAAGCGGCCGAGCTGGTCGAGGTCGAGTACGAAGAGTTGCCGGTGGTCGGCGACGTGATGGAGGCCATGCAGCCCGACGCCCCGCTGGTGCACGAAGACTTGTACACCACCGAGGAAGCGACCCAGGAAAAGTCAGCCCACCCGAGCAATATCGCCACCCACATGGTGTACAGCCACGGCGACCCGGAGGCCGGTTTCAAGGAGGCCGATGTCGTCCTGGAAAAGACCTACACCACCCAGATGGTCCATCAGGGCTATATGGAACCCCAGGCGTGTGCGGCGCGGGTCGAACCGGACGGCAAGCTGACCGTCTGGACCTCGGCTCAGGGGCATTTTACCGTCCGCAACCAGCTCGTCGCCCTGCTGGATCTGCCGGCCAGCCGCCTGAACGTCATTCCGATGGAAATCGGCGGCGGCTTTGGCGGTAAGGCCCTGGCGCTGTTCGAGCCCACCGTGGCGACCCTGGCCAAAAAGACCGGCCGACCGGTCAAACTCGTCATCTCCCGTGAAGAGGTGCTGCGGGCGACCGGACCGGGTTCACCGGCGGTCATCACGGTCAAGGCCGGGGCCAAAAAGGACGGCCACCTGACGGCCGCCTCGGCCATCATGCGTTACGACGCCGGGGCGTTTCCCGGCTCGCCGGTCTCGCGCGGCCTGCTGGTCGGCCTGGCGCCGTACAAGCTGGCCAATATGCACGCCGAGGGCTATGACGTGGTCACCAACAAACCCCGGGTGGCCGCCTATCGGGCGCCGGGCGGGACGCCGGCCGGGTTTGCCGTAGATTCCCTGATGGACGAACTGGCCGAAGCCCTCGACATCGACCCGCTGGAATTCCGCCGTCGCAACGCGGCCGAGGAGGGCGATATCCTGCCGCTCGGCATGCCGCTCAACCGCGTCGGTCTACGTCAGATGCTCGACCAGATCAAAACCCACCCGTGCTGGACCGACCCCCTGGAAGGTCTTAATCGGGGCCGGGGGCTAGCCCTGGGCTACTGGATCGGCGGGTCTTTCACCTCCAGCGCCGAAATCAAGATCAACCCCGACTCGACGGTGTCGATCTTTGTCGGGACCGTCGACCTGACCGGGACACGGACGACGATCAGCCAGATGGTAGCCGACGAACTCGGGCTCGATCCCAGCGAGATCACCATCAAAGTCGGCGATACCGATAGCGCGCCCTACGCCGACCTCAGCGGCGGCAGCCGGATTACGTATACGATGAGCGCGGCCACCCATCAGGCCTGTCAGGATGTCCTGGGGCAGCTCAAAGCCCGGGCTGCGGAAAAACTCAAGGTTTCACCCGACGAGGTCGAGTACGCCCAGAAAAAGCTGTGGGCCAAGAGCGATGCGAAGGCGGTGGTGACGCTGGAAGAGCTTGCCCGCGAGAGTGTGGCCTGGGGCAGCGGGCCGATCATCGGCAAGGGCAGCACGACCCGCATGCAGCCGGCCCACGCCTATGCGGCCCACGTGGTCGACGTGGAAGTCGATCTGGATACGGGCAAGGTCCAGATCCTGCGCTACACCTGTTTCCAGGATGTTGGCAAGGCGATCAATCCGGCCCAGGTCGAGGGGCAGATTCAGGGTGGGGCGGTCCAGGGCATCGGCTGGGCGCTCAACGAGGAGTACGTCTTCGACAACGGGGTACTGACAAACGCCAGCCTGCTCGACTATCGCTGCCCGGTTGCGCTGGATCTGCCGATGATCGAGGTCTCCTTGACCGAGGTCCCGGCCTCGGAAGGCCCGTACGGGCTGCGTGGGGTGGGCGAGGTGCCGATTGTGCCGCCTGCGGCCGCACTGGCCAACGCCATCTATCGGGCGACCGGCGCGCGCCTCCAGCAGCTGCCGATGAACCCGGAGCGTATATTCTGGGCGCTGCACCAGAAGACCGACCAGCCGCTGGCTGCGGCAGACTGAAGAGCAATCCGGTCGGTATGGGGGGGAGCTGCGGCCCCCGGTCCGAGACACGTCCGGTCCATCCCAGGCGGCCACCGCCTTCCCGGGCTCACGCGCCGGTGGAGGCCGGACTCTTTCTGCAAACGAGGATGAACACATGCCATCAGACACAGAGGCGCTGAGCTGGTCGCCGAGCGGGCTTGAAAGCCTGGCGCAGAAAGTCGGCACGCCCTTCCTGATGTATCGAGCCGATATCATTCGGGCCAAGATCGCCGCCATCACAGCCATGACCGACAGCCCGGGCTTGCAGGCCCGCTTTGCCATGAAAGCGTGTTCCGGCCACCAGGTCTTGCACGCCATGCGACAGAACGGGATCTGGATTGACGCGGTCTCGGGCAATGAGGTCTTGCGGGCGCTACGCGCCGGGTTTCCGTCCGGTCAGAATCCGCCGACCATTCTCTACACCTCAGACGTGTTCCGCGACAACGCGCTAGAGGTCATCCGGGCCGAGAACATCCTGCCCAACCTCGGCACGCCGTCCATGATCGGAGCGCTGGCCCAGGCCGGCTATCGGGGCGCGGTTGGCCTGCGCCTCAACCCCGGCTTCGGGCACGGCCACGTCAAGGAGTGCGATACCGGCGGACCCAGCTCCAAACACGGGCTGTGGTACGAAGATATTGAGGCCATCAAACACGAGCTTGAGACGACCGGTTTCAAGGTCAGCCTGCTGCACGCCCATATTGGCACCGGGCCTGAGATTGCCGAGTTTCAGACCAATATGCGCCGCCTGGTCGATTTTTTTGTCGAACGCCTGCCGCTCTTTCCCCAGGTTGAGGCGATCAACTTCGGGGGCGGCATTCCGCATCCGTACAAGCCTGGGGCGGCCCGCATCGACCTGGACGCCTGCGGAGCGGTGTTCCGTCACGCCCAGCAAGCGTTTCAGGAGGCGGCCAGGCGCAACATCCGGGTCGAGATCGAGCCGGGCCGTTTTTTTGTCGCCGACGGGGCGTCGCTGATCACTCGGGTTCATGGCCTCAAGTCGACCCGGACGAACGAGAAAGGCCCGGGTCAGAAATTCGTCATGGTTGACGCCGGGTTCTGTGACCTGGTCCGTCCGGCCATGTACGGCTCCTACCACCACATCGAGGTCATCGGCAAAACCGGCCAGCCCGAGGAAGACCTGGTTGTCGCCGGCCCGATGTGCGAATCGGGCGACGTGTTTACCCGCGATGCCGACGAGGTGCTCGACCCCCGCCCCCTGCCAACCCCGGAGGTCGGCGACCTGATCGCCATCCACGACGCCGGCGCCTACGGCGAGACCATGAGTTCCAACTATAATTCGCTCGGCCGTGTGCCCCAGGTGTGGTGTGACGATAATGGCGCCTACCTCGTCTCTCGGCGTCAGACGCTGGACGATATCATCCGGACCGAGTGTTTTGAGGAGTTGTAAGCGGGGCACGGATGTACAGGTGGGCCGTGCGCCATCCCTCATGTGGCCGGTCAGGACGACCCGCCTTGTCTGCCGCAGTGTGTGGGTCGCGGTCGCCTGCCTGTGCCTGTTGTCCGGCGGCTCGGGCGCGACGACCGAGGCTCCCCACACCGCCTTTTTCCAGGCCAACACCTTGTACAGCCAGGGCGACTACGACCGGGCCATCCACGCCTATGAACAGCTGCTGGCCGCAGGCCAACATAGCGGGCACGTGTATTTCAACCTGGGTAACGCCTATTTCAAAAATGGTCAGATCGGCCGGGCGATCCTGAACTACGAGCGGGCGCGGCGCATGACGCCCGGCGATACCGATATTCAGGCCAACCTGGCCTATGCCCGTTCCGTCGCCGGCACCGAGGACTGTCCGCCCAAGCTGTGGCAGAACCTGGCTTTTCCCCTGACCCACCACTTGTCCACCGAAACCCTGGTGTGGATGACGAGCGCGGCCTACAGCCTGGCCCTGCTGACCTTTGCCGTGTACCGCGTGTGGTCGCGGCATGCCCGCTGGCTGGTGTCCCTGGCCCTGGTGTGGGTCGGGCTGTTTGCGCTAGCCGGGGGGTCGCTGGCGCGTCAGGTCTATGTCGACAGCTGGCAACGGCCAGCCCTGGTCCTGGCCGACGGACAGACACCGGTCCGCTTTGAGCCGGCCGAAACCGGAACCGAGCACTTTGTCCTCAAACAGGGCGCGCTGGTCCGCCTGCTCGACAGCCGTCCGGGCTGGCATCAGATCGCCCGCTGCGACGGCCGGCGCGGCTGGCTGGCCGCACCCAGCCTGGAGCGCCTGTGGACAACCGACGATTAGGGGCTGAATCGGCGGGCGTGGGTTTTTGAGCAAGTCAACGAGTGGTTTGCCAGGACCATAGCGGCGGAACACTTGATTCCGCAGCTGTTCCCTGGTGATGTCCTGCGTTTTGACTTGGCGGCGGCACATTGACGATTTGCAAGAGTTCAAGGAAAGATGTGAATATCTGGGACAGGTGCAGCGAAAAAGAGGGGGGCGGGGCTTCGATATCAGAGGACCTCGAAGCTGCCTTTGTTTCGGCGCAATCTCATACGACCTGCTGCGCAAGCTGGATGTGAATATTTGCGGCCTACGAGCTTATGAGAACCGGGCGGCAAGCGGCCCGAACCGCCTGATGAGGCCAGTGGCGTTACGGCAGCAGATCGGGCAGCCCCCGGTGGTCTGCACGGTCCGCGGCACCGACCGCTATGACCGCGCACTCGGGATCTGTCAGGACGCGACCGGCACGGACCTGAACGGCTGGTTGGTGGCCTACCGGCGCTACTCGACGACCTCGGTGCCAAAGGAAGATCAAGCCAAGACGGCAAAATCAGGCATCTGGGCGGATGAGTTCGTGCCCCCCTGGAACTGGCGGTGTGGGGACCGACTCGACTGACGCAACCGTAGCACGACAGAAAGGAGATACTGATGTCTTTCCTGCTTCGCCTTTGCCTTGGGCTCACGGTCTTGGTGCCGTCTCTGGCGCACGCCCAACTCACCGGTGTCCTTGAGATTCCCGGCAACGGGACCACCGTGTCGGGCGTCGGGATGATCGCGGGCTGGAAGTGTGAGGCCGAGGGGGACATCACCATCACACTCGACGGGGGAGCCCCTTTTCCCGCGACGTATGGGTTGTCCCGTGAAGATACCCGTGGGCGCTGTGACAATGACGGGAAGAATGGATTTTTCAGCTACGCGAACTGGGGGACCTTGGGCGATGGAGAACACACCGTCGTCGCCTACGACCATGGCCAGGAGTTTGCCCGGAGTACGTTCTCGGTGACAACCTTCGGGACGGAGTTCCTGACAGGAGCACACACCCAGGTCAGTGTCCCGGACTTTCCGCAGGCCGGTGAGACCACGAACGCAGCATCTGGAAGCGGACTCGCGGGAACCGGTATGCCGAGCGACGCTCACGATGAATCCGGGAGAGACGTGCCGTGGCACCATCTCTCTTGAGCTTGAGACCTCCCGCCTGGGTGCGGTCAGCACCGGCTTTACTTTTGCGGTTGAGGCGGAGGGCCGGGGGTGCATCAGTATCAGTGGCATTCCTGCACTCGACTATTGCTATTCGGCCCGCCTGCCGGACGTGCTGGGGCGGATCGGGGTTACTGTCATCAGGAATGAGGATGGGAGTTGGACCATTGATCGCTTCCCCCTTGTTGATCTTGGGGAGTGCGTTGTTGACTTAACGGTACAGCCGGGAGCGAAGTGCCGTGGCTCTCTCGACCTGCCCGTTGGCGAGATTGACTTTACTTTTTTTGTGGAGGACAGCGGACGCGGGTGTATCGAGGCCGAGGTGGATGTGCCTCTCGTCGGTGATGAGGACATCGAGGCGTGTTTTGATGATCGTGAGGCGTTCCAAAAGGCGCTGAACAAAATCGACGACATTCTCGAAATCAGCGCGTTTGCCGCCGAGAACGTCGATGGCAGTTGGACTATTCTCGACTTCCTGTAGGCGCATCCCCTCTCGCCGGAAAGCACGGATGGCAGTGTGGGCAGCGGCCGGCGCTGGTCCGCCTGCTCGACAGCCGTCCGGGCTGGCATCAGATTGCCAGCTGCGACGTCCGGCGCGGCTGGCTGGCCGTGCCCAGCCTGGAACGCCTGTGGCGACGGCTAGGGTTCACTGGCGCGCGGCCTGTCTCTTAACCCCAGGTCGCCTCGTCGCCTAGCAGCTCGAGCGTGTCGTCGGCGTCGACCGGGTGAAACAGGCCGGCCCGCACGTCACGGAAATAGCGCTCCAGGGGTAGCCGTTTGTAGTAGGAGATGCCGCCGACCGTGCGCATGGCCAGATCGACCACGCGGACCGAGTTTTCAATGGCGATCATCCGGGCGGCCACGCTTTTGCGGCCCCACATGCGGATGTCCTCGTGTTCGACCTCGGCCCCGGCTTTCCACATCGCCGCCCGCGCGCCCTCAATCAGGACGTCCATTTCGCCGACCTTGTTATACACGCTGGGCAGATGGCTCATTGGCTGCTTGTGCGGAAAGCGCGGGCGGTCGCGCATGAACTCGACCACAAAATTACGCGCCGCCACCGCAATGCCGATATATACCCCGCCCATGGAAAACGGGGCTTTGAGAAACAGGCTCAGGACGCCGCCCCGGGTGAAGACCGGCCGCTCCAGAAAAATCGCGTCGTCCGGGATAAAGGCGTCCTGGAGTTCGGTGCTGCGCGACTCGGTCGCCCGCATGCCCATCGTATTCCAGTCGTCTTTCATCAACAGGCCGGGGGTGTCGCGGGGAATCAGAAACGAAATGATCTTGCCCTCTTTGGGATTGTCGCTCGGTCCCCAGGTGGCCTCGGAAAAGTAGCGATCCAAGGCAATGCTCTGGGTGCTGAAGATCTTCTTGCCGCTGACCTTCCAGCCGCCGTCCATCGGTTCGGCCGTGGCCCTGGGCCGCAACACGGTGACCGCATTATTGGCCTCCGAGCCCGAGCCGCCGACAATCCAGCGGTTGGCCGCGATCTGGCGCAGCAGGGCTTCGGCCCGCGCGTCTTTGGTCGTGCGCCACACGTCGGTCACTACGCCGAGAATGTTGAAATGCATATTGATCGCCAGGGCGGTCGGACCACAGCCCTGAGCCAGGCGTTCCTGGGCCTTGATCCGCTCCAGCAGACTCACCCCACCTCCCCCCAGCTCGGTCGGAATGGTCATGATCGAGTAGCCCGTCTCGCGCAGCTGAAGGAGCGCTCTTCGTCGTGCTGGGCGGCGCGCAACGCAAAATCGTCGGCCATGCGGCCGGCTATCTCGATCCAGTGCTGCTCACCCGGGCTGTGATGTTGTTGCATGTCCATGCTGTTCCCCTCCGTTCCCTATCTGGGTGTGAGTCCGACTTCCCCGGCAAAGCGTTCCATCAGCCTCAGCACCTCGTCAAACTGATCGGTCCAGGCAAAGAAGGCCAGGACAACGTGGTCCAGACCGCCGGCCTCATAGCGCGGCAGGGCGGCCAGCACGTCCTCGAAGCTGCGTTCGTACGACAGGGCGGCATAGGTCAGCGAGTCGGGGTCGCGGCCGGCCTGCTCGGCCAGCCGTTTGATGGCCGCAATATCCCCGGCAAAGGCGTCCGGGTCACGCCAGAACACGTGCCCATACCAGCCGTCGCCGAGCGTGGCGGTGCGCCGCAGGGCGCGCTGGCTGTGGCCGCCGATCCAGATCGGCGGATGCGGCTTCTGGACGGGTTTGGGCGCGCACACAATGTCGGAGAATTTCTCGTAGCGTCCATCAAAGTGGGCCTGGTCCTGGGTCCACAGCGCTTTCATAACCTGCAAGTATTCATCGGTCTGATCCCCACGCTGACGGTAGGGCGCGTGGAGCACCTCAAATTCCTCTCGCAGCCAGCCCGAGCCACCGCCGAGTATCACCCGTCCGTGCGACAAGACATCCATGCTGGCCACCATCTTGGCCGTCACGACCGGATTCCGGTACGGCACAATCAGCACCCCGGTACCCAGCCGGACGGTCGTGGTACAGGCCGCGACATAGCTCAGGACGGTCAGGGGATCGAGAAAGTTATCGTTGCTGTCAACCGGGAACCTGCCCTCGGGGTGATACGGATACTTGGACTGGAGCTGGGCCGGAAACACGACGTGGTCGCCAACCCAGACCGAGTGATAGCCCAGCGTATCCGCCCGCTGGGCCACGGCCTGAATCCGCTCGACCACCTGCTCGCGGGCAAACGCGCCGATGTGGGGAAGCACAACGCCGAATTCCATGCGCCCTCCTTTTGCCAGCCTCCGAAAAGCGGTGCCGGTCTTCTCAGCGTCTTGCCACGTTTTGGCCGAAAAGCCAAGAACCACAGGGCCACGTTCCAGCTTGACAGTCCCGCGACCTGACGGAAGACTTGAACGCTCAGGATGGAACATAATGGACACGGGTGCAGGGAGAAAGCCGCAGCTTGTGGACGCGGTCGGACTGTGGTGCGCCCTGGGCTACGCGGTCCTGGCCGTTCTGGCCCGGCAACCCGGCGAACCGCAGCTGCCCGCCTTCGGCGTCCTCGTCATCTGGAGCGGTCTGCCGGTCTTCGGCCTGTTCCTGTACTTCCGCAGCCGTGAGGAGTCTTTTCCTGTCGGCCGGCTGCTGGTGTGGGCGATCGTGTTCAGGCTCTGCGGCTTGATCGGCGGACCGTTCTTCGAGGACGACTTCTACCGCTACCTGTGGGACGGCTACCGTTTTGCCACGACCGGCAGCCCGTACGGCAGCCCACCCGAAGCGTTTTTTGTCGATCCGGGCGTTCCCCACGCCTTCCGCGCGGTGCTGGACCACATCAACCACCCCGAACTGCCGACCATTTACGGTCCGACAATGCAGCTCGCCTTCCTGTTGAACTACTGGCTGTGGCCGGCCAGCGTTGCAGGCTTGCAGGCGCTCCTGATTCTTGTCGATCTGGCCAGCATAGGACTGCTGCTGCGCCTGGCGCCGGCCAGGAACGTCCTGCTGTACGCCTGGTGTCCCTTAGTCATCAAGGAGGTCGCCTTTACCGCCCACCCGGACGGTATCGGCGTGTGTCTGCTGCTGGCCGCAATCGTGCTCGTCCGGTCGTGCTACTGGCACGCTGCGGCCGTGTGTCTGGGGCTGGCTGTCGGGGCGAAGATATTCGCCCTGGTCCTGGCCCCGTTCGTGCTGGTCAGGGCCAGCGCCCGGCACTGGGCGCTGTTCGCGGCCGTGCTGGCCGGGCTGTATGCCCCGTTCGCCCTGAGCGGTGGGACAGACCTGGAATCCCTGCTGGTCTTTGCCCGCGAGTGGGAGTTCAACTCGGCCGTCTTCGGGCTGGTGACACTCGCCGTGCCCGCATTCGAGACCAGGCTCGTGCTGGGGATAGTGTACGGGGGGTTCTGGGGTTGGTACTATTGGCAGTATTGTCGAAACGACGCGCGCGGCATCCCGCGGGGCGACTGGCTGTACGGCGTGTTGCTCGTGGTGTCGCCCGTTATCAATCCATGGTACCTGCTCTGGCTGTTACCCTTTGCCACGGTCTTTCCAAGCGCGTGGGCGTGGACAGCCTCCGTGGCCGTCCTGCTGTCATATATGACCGGGCTCAACATGAACGACTACAGCCTGCAAGCCTATCAACAGCCGACCTGGGTGCGGCTTGTGGAGTTCGGTCTGATCCTGCTGGCGCTGACCTGGCCGTTGTTCGGAGCCCGTCTGCACGGCGCCGTCCGCTAGACTACAGACGCGACCCTGCGCAAGGAGAAATGCTTATGCGGTTTGTCCAGATCAAGAAGAGCCTCGCCCGTGCCAGGGACCGGATCATGCTGGGACTGCTCGGCGTCGCGCTGCTGGCCGGCGTTGCCAAGGCCGCCCCCGGCTCGGAACTGCTGTCAACCTGGGAGGCGAGCGTCGAAACCAACGCCGCGGCTATTGATCACAGCGCGTGGCAAAGCATCCTGGACACCTATCTCACCAGCCATCCGTCGGGCATCAATCGCTTCGATTACGCCGCGCTCAAGGCCAACGCCGAGGACGCCGCCAGGCTGGCCGACTATCTGACCTCGCTGCAGGAACTCGACCCGCGGCACTACTCCCGCCAGGAACAACAGGCCTACTGGATCAACTTCTACAACGCGCTCACCGTGCGGGTCGTGGTGGACGCCTATCCGGTGGACTCCATCCGCGACATTTACCAGGGCTGGTTGCCGCTCGGTCCCTGGGACGACGTACACGCCGAGGTCGCGGGCATGCCGCTGACCCTGAACAATATCGAGCACGGCATCCTGCGCCCCATCTGGCGCGATCCGCGCATTCATTACGCCGTCAACTGCGCCAGCCACGGCTGTCCGAATTTATCCCCGACGGTGTATACCGCGGCCAATACCGAGGCACTGCTTGAGGCCGGTGCGCGCGCCTATATCAACCATCCCCGAGGCGTAAGCTTCGTGGACGACGACTTCCTGCTGATATCGAGTATCTACGAGTGGTATGTGGAGGACTTCGGCGGCACCGAAAAAACGGTCATCGACCATCTCATGCAGTATGCCGAGGAAGCACTCGCTGCGCGCCTCAAGACCTTCAGCGGATCGATAGACTACGAATACGACTGGAACCTGAACACACCCTGAGGGATCGCCATACTCAGAACGCGTAGGTGTCAAACGCGTAGCCGAGCGACACGCTGAACACGTCGGACGCTGCGGTATTCCGCCCCTCGATGACCGTCGCGTACTGGAACCCGAGGTTAATGGTGTCCGTGATGGCGAGATGGAACCCACCGCCGATGAGTTCCATCTCCTCTTTGAGTTCGGGAAAGACCCCGGTGACCGGAGAGAAGCCAGGGTCGCCAATGTCGAAGCTGGACCACGGAGTGTCAACGCGCTGGTAGCTGATGTTCAGTCCCAGGCGATCAAACAGGATGATCCCACCCGACAAATTCAAAAAGAGATTGTCCGGGATCCCGTCGGTCCGGGTTCGGTAGCCAAATTCCGAGGAGACGGCAGACATATCTCCGAAGAACTTGCCGGCCAGCCCCGAGACCTCAAAGCCGTCACCGCCGTCACCGATCGAATTGATGTCACCGCTTTCGTAGTCGCCAGCAATGATCCCGCCGATGCGTATAGCCAGACTGGGCAGCAGCGGGTTCTCGGTGATCGTCTCGTCGAGGAGGCGATAGGTGAGGCCCAGGTTCACATCGGCCAGACCGTCGGGACTCTTGTCGCTGATCGCGCCGTTGCCGCGTGAAGGGTCAAAGCCATAGTGGCCCTGCGCGTAGCCGATGCGCCCATCCAGGGCCAGCTGGTCCAACAAGCCGTAGCGTACCTCCAGATACGTCGTGTGCTGGACGAGTTCTTCGCCGACATTGCCCGGCGTCGGGACTTTTGTGGTGTTGCGATAAAATTCGTCCGCAGTCTGGTAGGTGTAAGACAGACTGATGTCGCCGCTGCCCGGAGCCGGCAGCCACGGCGAGCCGCCCGAGAAGGCGGGTGAGACGGTGAGCGCTATGACCGGAGCGGCCACGGCAAAGATGAATGCGTACAATCGCTGCATGGATGTCTTCCTCCGGGTGTATAGGGATGTCACAGGCCCTGGGCGGCCGGGTGAGCGGACGGCGCGGGGCTCACAGCTGGTAGCGCCGGGTCAGGTAGTAGTGGACGAGTTCCTGTTCATCCGGCCTGCCCGCGCAGTCGGCGCCCTGACTCCCCGGACATAAGACCTGGATATGCTCATCGTCGGGCGTGCCCGGCTTGGCGTCCGCATCCCGGGCTTCGAGGCTGTTCTTGAGGCTCTGGGCGCGGGTCCGATCCAACTCCCCGCGCTGGATGGGACACGAGGAACAGACGAGCTTTTTGAAGGTGAGAGCCTTGCCCTGGGTGTAGGCGTCCCGGGGGCTGATGCCGCCGGCCGTCGTAATAGAGCCCGAGGTAAAGGCCGTCCCCGGCAAGAAGCTCCCTACGATGACCAAGGCCAGCAAACCGATACAATATTTCATGATTCCCTCTCTCCTCTCCTGACATTCTTGCAAACTCTTAACGCGTCTGGAGTTATAGGACAATACACATACCTACATTTACTCTGTATGTAAGATGAACAGCACACGCTTACCCGTCCCGGGACGGGGCAGCAGCCTCGCAGTCGGGTCAGAGGAGACGACATCGCACGGACCGGCTTCGTAGGATTGAGTCGCGCCGGTCTATCTCTCGGCCCAGCCCCCCAGGAGCATTCTGGCCTGCTGCAAATCCGCGGTGTCCAGCCCGGGGGCAAACCACCCGGACACCTCCGCGAGCAGCTGCCGTGCCTCAGCCGTTTTGTTCTGGGTCTGCCACAGCCGGCCCAGGCTCATGGCCGCCCGTAGCTCCAAAGACTTGGCCCGCTGTCTCCGGGCCGTCTCGGTCGCCCGCTGAAAACACACCTCAGCGGCGGACGTCTGGCGAGGGGTGCCCGTGTGGTCTTCGCGCGCGAGCAGGCACTCGCCCCTGCGCCGGTGTAGCTCGGCCTCATAGAAGCGCTCCCCGTGCTCTTCGACGGCCTGCAAGGCTTGGTCGAGGCTGTGCAGGGCGGCGTCCACCCGGCCCGTTTTGTCCTGCACCTCGGCCACCAGAGACAGAAAATACGGACGCAGCAACTCTGAGCCGGTCGCCTGCCAGGCGGCCAGTCCGTCTTCCAGCTGCGCCAAGCCGTCACCGGCCGGCGTCTGCATTGCCGTAGCCCAGCCCTGCAGCATCCGACCCATCGCCAACCAGTGGGGAAAGCCGTGTTTCTGGGACATGGCCACTGCGGCCGCAGCCGTGGCGTGGCTGGCCGACAGGTCGCCCCGCATCTGGTGCAACATGGCCAGCCAATTGTGGGCTGCGGCGAGGCTGTGGGGGAGGCCGTGGGCGGCGTCCAGGGCTTGCTGGCACTGGCGCAGAGCCTGGTCGGGATAGCCGAGCGCCCACACAGTCAAGGCGTTGTAAAACAGACACACCACCTTGGGATCGGAACCGTAGCGAAAGGCCAGGCTACGGTGGGTATCGGGCTGGTAGAGGGCAATCGCGTGTTCGAGATGCTCGCGGGCCAGGCCGAACTCACCCAGCCAGAACAAGGTGTTGCCGCACGCCCGGTGGACTTCGATCAGCGAGGCCGGATCGGGCAGACTGGAGGTCATCGACAGCAGCTGTTCGCCGAGTTCCCGGGCGGTGTGGAGTTCGCCCCGCATCTCATGGACCATCCACAGCCCGCGCAGGGCGGAAAACGCGCGGGACGGCTGACCAACCTGGTGGCCCAGTTCTTGGGCCCGGACGTAGGTGTCTTTGACCTCCGGGTCGGCATAGCCCTTGGTGGCAATCAGGCCGGGTCCACGCGTGGTGTGGAAATCCAGCTCGTGTTCGGCTCGCTCGGCTCCCTCGGGCAGGGATTTGAGCAGGGCCAAGCCCTGGCCCAGGTGTTCGACCGCTTCGACATAGGCCGAGCGTTCAAACGCACGTTGACCGGCACGTTTCCAGTAGTCGAGCGCCGCTTGCTGCAGACCCGCCTGGGTATAGTGGTGGGCAATCAGCTCGGGCTGGGTTTCGGCCGTCTCAGGAAAACGTTTCTCCAGGACGCGGGCAATATGGGCGTGCAGTTCGAGGCGCTGGCTTTTGAGCAGGGACTGATAGGCCGCGTCCTGAATCAGGGCGTGTTTGAAGACCCAGCGGGGGTGCGACGGCTCTCCCCGGCGGGAGATGATCTCGGCGACCGCCAGTCGCTCCAGACCGTGCTGCAAGGACTGGTCGTCGAGCGACCATACGGCCCGCATCACCTCGTGGGGAAAAGCACGGCCCAGGGCGGCACCGAGCTGGGCGACCTCTTTGGCCGGGCCGAGCTGGTCGAGGCGGGCCATCAGCAGGTCGTGCAGGGTGGCCGGAATGGCCAGGTCAGGCGTCTGAGACGCGGACAAAGAGGATGATTCGGCGTCCAGCACCATCGTGGTCAGTTCTTCAATGAACAGCGGAATGCCGTCGGTCTTATCCAGAATCTGTGCGACGAGGGCATGTGGCAGGCCCCGATCGCCGGCCAACTCGGCGATCAGCTGGGCCGCCTGTTGGCGTTCGAGACGGCCCAGGCTGAGCTGTTTCATGTGCGGGCGCATAGTCCAGGCCGGCGTAAAATCAGACCGAAAGGTCAGGACGACCAGCAGACGGGCGCCGGCAACCCGGTCAATCAGGACTTGGAGCAGATCCAGGGTCGAAGGGTCGGCCCACTGGATATCTTCCCACACGACCAGCAGCGGGCCTCTAGCGGCCTGTTGCAGCAGTCCGGCGACAATGGCCTGCTGGGTGCGCTGCTTCTGGCGCTGGGGGCTTCCCTGCCAGGCCGTATAGCGCTCGTCCAGCGGGATAGACAGCAGGGCTGCCAGCAGCGGGACGACTTCCTGGCGGCCAAAGGGGTGATCGGCCAGCAGGGTTTCCAGCCGGAGGAGCCTGTCGGCAGGCCGTTCCTCCGGCCCGGTCTGGATCTGGCGCTGGAAATACTCGATCTGGGGGTAGAAGGCGCTGTGCTGGAAGTGGTCCGAACAGCGAAATTCGAGTTCGGTGCCGCCCTCGGTCGGGATGACGGGATTTCCCGATGCCGGGCTCTCCGCTCAGCAGCACAACCTGGCCGGAGGCGTTCCTGGCCTTACGCCAACTGTCGAGCAATGCCGCCAGGGTCTCCTGGCGGCCGACCATGGGCGACAGGCCGCGGCGGACCGCAGCCCGAAAGCGATCCCGCGCGCCGCTCTCACGCAGGACTTGATACACCGCTATCGGCTTGGACAGGCCGCGCAGCGGACGCTCGCCGAGCGCCCGCCACTCACACAGCCCCTCAACCAGACGGGCCGTCGCCCCGCTGATGACGACCGTATCGGGACGGGCCAGATTTTGGGGGTCTCGCCCAGCGCCAGCCGCTCGTGTCGCCCGGCACCGCCCATTTCCCCGACCACCACCTGACCGGTATGAATGCCGACCCGCACCCGCAACGGTCGGGCGGCCTGCCTGAGCAGGGGCGAATCCTGGACCGCCCCGACGATGCGCAGGCCGGCCCGCACGGCCTGGATCGCGTCGTCCTCATGAGCGACCGGATGACCGAAATAGACCAGCAGCCCATCGCCCAGGTATTGGGCGATATAGCCGGCAAAGCCGGCCACCACCTCTGCACACAGCTCCTGATAGCTGCGGATGACATCGCGCAGCTCTTCGGGGTCCAGTTGCTCGGCCAGGCGGGTGGACCCCACCACATCGCAGAACAGGACGGTCAGCTGACGCCGCTCAGCCGCCGGGCGAGCCATCCCGGACACGGGCGTCAGGGCGGTGCCACACTGATCGCAAAACCTGGCCGCCGAGCGATTGTGGGTTCCACACTGGGGGCAGCGCATTAATCCTCTTCCTTCGGACGATTACGACGGACTGAGGGGCACCGAAGCCAGAAAGCGCGGCAGGGCACAGGCCGTCAGCCCGAGCGGAACGGCCAGCACAAGCGCCGCCCCAAAGACGTGGATCTGCTCGGTGACATAGCCGCCCAGCCAGGGGCCGAGGACAATGCCGATGCTGAAGGCAACGTTGTAGAAACCAAACGCCTTGCCGGCCTGGCCGTGGCTCAGCCCATCGGCAATCAGCGGCATGGACGGAGCCAGGGCGGCCGACAGGGCGATGATCACAGCCAAGGCCAGGACGAGGAGCGCCTGCGACTCCAGGGTCAAAAACAGGCTCGGAATCAAGACAGCGGACGCGAGCAGACCCAGGATCATCGGTTCCTGGCGTCCGCGGCGGTCTGACCAGGCGCCGATCAGGGGTTGGCAAATCAGGGCTGCAGCGCCCCAGGCTGCAAACAACACCCCGATCTCCTGGCGCGACCAGCCGATCTGGGCCAGCTGGAGCGGAAGCAGCATCTCAATCGCGCCCAGCGCCGCGCAGCTTACCAGAATGACCAGACAGGCACTGGTCAGACGGGACGACAAGAGCTGGCGCAGGGACGCCAGCGAGAGGGGCGGGTCATGCTCGGCTGGGGATTCGGTCGCCGCCATCCGGTCCGGAATGACAAAAAAGGCCAGAACGGCCAGGACAAAAGGCAGGACGGCAAAATACATGAACGGCTCGCGGGCCTGACCAAAACTGCCCAGCGCCGGCCCGCCAATCGCTCCCAGACTGAAGGCGATGGGCACGATGCTCATTTCCAGCCCGCGCTGGTCTTTATCCGCCAGACGGGCGGCCAGCGGCAGGGTCGCCGCCCAGGTTGCCGAGGCGGCCGCCCCCTGGGCCAGCCGACACAGCAGCAGGGGCCAAAAGCTCGACGCCATCGAAAACGCTACCGCAGTCAGGCCCAGCGCCAGCATTCCGGCCGTCAGCCACAGGCGCTCTCCGACCCGATCAACCACATAGCCAAAGGGCAGATACAGCAGCAGGGAGATCAGGCCATACGAGGCGTAAAAGATGCCGGCCCAGGTTTCGGTCAGCCCCAACTCCCGAGCCATAGACGGCAGCATGGGAATAATCAGGGTATAGCCGACCGAGTCGGCAAACATGATGGCGGCGGCAAGGGCCAACACAAACCAGCGTGACATGGAATCCGTTTCATGCGCCCGTCACGGGCGGGAACTCAGGCCATGTGTTTTCCCGGCCTCGGGCAATGACGGGACCGGGCGGGCGTCGCCGGCCATGATACGCCACCAGCGTGGCGGAAGAAATGGGGTCGGCCTTGCCAAGCGGCGGGCGGCGTGTCTATATCCAGACCCACTAAGGAGGACCGTGCATGGCAGGATTACTGAGCGGAAAAGTCGCGCTGGTCACCGGCGGCAGCACCGGGATCGGCAGAGCCTCGGCACTGACCTTTGCCCGGGAAGGGGCGCAGGTCGTGGTCGCCGACGTGGTTGAAGACAAGGCCAAGGAGACGGTGCGACTCATCAAGGAAGCGGGCGGCGAGGCCCGCTGCATCAAAACCGACGTGACCCGGGCGGCCGAAGTCGAGGCCATGGTCCGCTTTACTCTCGACGCCTATGGCCGGCTCGACTGTGCCCATAATAATGCCGGCATTGAGGGGACGGTCAGCAATACGGCCGAGTACGCCGAGGCGGACTGGGACCGCGTTATTGGGGTCAATCTGACCGGGGTGTGGTTGTGCATGAAGTATGAAATTCCGCCCATGCTCGAGCAGGGCGGCGGAGCCATCGTCAACACCGCCTCGGGAGCCGGCCTGATCGGCGCTCCGGGCATGCCGGCCTATGTGGCCAGCAAGCACGGCGTGGTCGGCCTGAGCAAAACCGCCGCCCTGGAATACGCCAAGGCCGGTATTCGGGTCAACGCCATGTGCCCGGGGGTCATCGAAACCCCCATGGTCGAGCGTCTGACGGGCGGTAATCCGGGCATGATGGAAGGCTTTGTCGCCATCCATCCGGTTGGCCGGGCCGGCCAGCCCCAGGAAATCGCCGAAGCCGTGGTGTGGCTGTGCTCGGACGCGGCCTCGTTCGTCACCGGCCACGCCATGTCGGTCGAAATAGGGAGGAGGACATGCCAGGATTAGTCACCGCCAAGGTTGCGCTGGTCACCGGCGGGGGGTCGGGCATCGGCCGGGCGACGGCCCTGACCTTTGCCCGGGAAGGAGCGCAGGTTGTGGTATCCGATGTCGTGGCCGAGGCCGGCCAGGAGACTGTGCGGCTGATTGCCGAGGCCGGAGGCGAGGCGCGCTTTGTGGCCGCCGACGTGTCCCGTGCAGCCGAGGTTGAGGCGCTTGTCGCCGGCTGTGTTGAGGCCTACGGGCGGCTCGACTGCGCCCATAATAACGCCGGCATCGAGGGGCCGGGCGCTCAGACGGTTGACTATGACGAGGCCGCCTGGGAGCGAGTCATTGCCATCAACCTGACCGGGGTGTGGTTGTGCATGAAGTACGAGATCCCCGAGATGCTGAAACACGGCCGCGGCGCCATTGTGAATACCTCGTCGGCGGCCGGCCTGTTGGGCTTTCGGGGCGGCTCGGCCTATGTCGCCAGCAAACACGGTGTGCTGGGCCTGACCAAAACCGCCGCCCTGGAATACGCCAAGGCCGGCCTGCGGGTCAATGCGGTGTGCCCCGGCGCCATCGATACCCCAATGATGGGACGCATCACCGGCCATAAGCCGCAGCGGGCCGAACGCATGGCGGCCAGCGAACCGGTCGGGCGTATGGGCAGCCCCCAGGAAATCGCCGAGGCGGTGGTGTGGCTGTGCTCGGACGCGGCCTCGTTCGTGACCGGCCACGCCATGTCGGTCGATGGCGGGCTGGTCGTGCAGTAGCGCCCTACTGACCGACCCAGAGCAGCGTCGCACAGCCCAGCGCCCAGCAGTAGTAGGCAAACGGCGACAGACTCCGAGCCTTGCGGAATGCTGGCGTAGCCGACCCCGGCCGCGACCAGGCTGCCGAGCGCGTACGAGGCCACATCAATCCCGCCGACCACGTCTTCCCAGTGCGACACGAGTTGCAGGCCAAAAGCGCCGCCAACGGCCGGGATGGACAGCAAAAATGAATAGCGGACCAGCAGCTCACGCTCCAAGCCGAGGAAGACCCCGGTCGCAATCGTGCTTCCTGATCGGGACAGACCCGGGATAAGCGCCAGCCCCTGGGCCAGTCCGATCAACACCGAGTCGCGCACGCGCATCTCGGCCAGGCTTCGACCCGACGGCCGTACCCTGTCGGTGGTAAACAACAAGCCGCCGGTGACCAGCAGGGCCAGCCCGGCGGCGTGCGGATCGCTGAACAGGGCCTCAAAGTGCTGACGAAAGCTGAGACCGATGAGCAGAGTCGGGACGGAGCCGGTTGCCAGCAGCCCCAGCAGACGCCGCGATCTTGCAGCCTGGGGATGGTGGGAGGACACGCACGACACAGCCAGGAGATACAGGTCGTGCCGAAAATAGACACACACCGCAGCCAGCGTACCCAGGTGGAGGGCCGCGTCGAGCAGCACGCCGGGTTGAGAGAAGCCGGGGATGCTGTGCTGGGCCACCACCAGATGGCCCGAGCTGCTGACCGGCAGGAACTCGGTCAAGCCTTGCAGCAGGCCGAGCAACACCACCGGCAGGCTGGACGGCACCGGCGTCTCCCTGTGAGTCGGGCCCTCAGACCGAAAAGATGTGGATGGAGGCTGCCGCGTTTTCTCCGCCCAGCACTCCACCGCCGTTTTCGGTCAGCCCCACCCGCGCGCCGGATACCTGGCGTTGCTCGGCCTGACCGCGCAACTGCCAGAAGATTTCGGCGATCTGAGCGACTCCGGTGGCACCCACCGGATGCCCCTTTGCCAGTAGGCCGCCGCTGGGGTTGACCGGCAGGCGGCCGCCCAGGGACGTGACGCCATCGGCAACCAGCTGACCGCCCCGGCCCGGCTCGCACAGCCCCAACTCCTCGTACACCAGCAGCTCGGCCGGCGCCGTGGCGTCGTGCACCTCAACCACGTCGAGATCGTCCGGTCCGAGTCCGGCCATGGCGTAGGCTTTGTTGGCCACCTTGGCCACAATGCCGGGCGCGTGGGGGTCGTGTTCCTGGCTCGAGCCGAGCGTCGACGCTCTGACAAAGACCGGTGTGGACGTCAGCTGTCGGGCTTTGGCGGCCGTGGTGACGATGACCGCAGCCGCCCCGTCGCCGATCGGCGAACACATCATCCGGGTCAGCGGCTCGGCAATCAGCGGGGCGGCCAGGACCTCTTCGACCGTGCGCGGCGTCTGGTACTGGGCGTGCGGATTGAGGCTGCCGTTGGTGTGATTTTTGGCCGCAATCCCGGCGTAGTGCTCTTTGGTCGTCCCATACTCGTCCATGTGGCGGCGGGCCAGATTGGCGTAATAGTCCATGAACACACTGCGGGATTGGCCCGCTCCGACACTCTGCTCGCCGCTCATTTCGCGTGCAAACGCGTCGGCCTGCTCCAGGTCGATAGCGCTACCGATGGCCTCGAAGGTGCGGCGCTTTTCGGCATGGAAGAGCTTCTCCATGCCCAGCGCCAGGACCGTGTCATACATGCCCGAGGCCACGTACAGCCAGGCCAGATGGAACGCGGTGGACGAACTCGCACACGCGTTTTCGGTATTAATCACCGGAATGCCGCCGATCCCCATCTCGCGCAACACAACCTGGCCGCGAATGCACTCCTGGCCGGTGATCAGGCCGGCCACCGCGTTGCCGACCGCAGCGGCTTGCAGCGCCTGGGGTTCGATACCGGCCGTGCGCAGGGCGTGGTCAACGGCCTCCCGAGCCAGATCCTTCATGCTCCGATCAATATATTTCCCAAAACGGGTCATGCCCGCGCCAACGACGGCGACCTCTCGCATATGTCCCTCCTGTCCAAAGGGAATCGTCATCTCCCCTGGATAGCTTTTGTCATCACAATTACCCTTTGCTCAATCTTCGCCAATGCGCTCCAACGTGCTAGGCTGGGCAGCTTAGCAGGCAGGACAGCAAACGCAAAGGAGACCGGTATGGAAGACGCACTGGCGGTGGTGGGGAATTGGATCGGTTTACTCAAGGCGGCCAAGTTTGCCGTGGCCGAGGTCAACCGCGACTGTGAGGAACGTGTCGCTGCCGGCAGCACCGAGGCCGCAGACGAGTTCCGCCACGACCTCGATACGGTCTTTGAAACCCTGAGCGCCCTGATCGTCGGTCTGGAGGAGCAGGCAGAAGTCCTGGAAGACGAGTTGGAAGACGACTGAGGGGTGGGCTTTAGACCCCGGACGGCTCGGGCCCGGAACGGCTCAAAAGGGAATTACGATTCCCTTTTCCAATCCTGCCAGCGCAGGAGGCGAAAGCGGCCAGCCCCAGTCCGTTCGACCACCCCCGCTACCCGCCGCGTCACCTCGCTCTCATCCACAAAGCCCACACTCTCGATGGTCATCACGCTCGGCGGGCTCAGACTGCCCGGACTCTGGCCATAGGCGACCAGCAGGCTGGAGGCGTCGGGTCCAGACATCTCGGACCGCTGCTGGACAAGCTCGGCGGCTTCCTCGGCTCCGATGCCTAAAATCGCCTGCAAAACTACCGGACCGGCTGTCATCAGGTTGGTCTTGTCCGCCCCGTCGGCGCCGCGTCGTCCGCCGTACACGGTGAAGACATCCGTCAAAACGCGGTCGTACAGCCGGCGGCTGATCCCGCGTACCAGCAGCAGTTCGTCCGGGGTGTCAAACGGACCGTCCTTGGCCGGATAGGGCAGCGGCAGGCTGAGATAGTAGTCGCTTTCGACCCCATTCAAACGCTCCAGGGGATCTGGATCGCGCCAGTCCAGAATCGCGTCGGTCAGCGCCTCACCCCACTCGGGCTCAAAGTCGAGATGGGTGAACACCGCCCGCAGGGCGTCCTCGGCAACGGTATTGATGTTGATCTTGCCGCCCTCATCGCTGACCCGGACCCGATAGCCACCCGCGCCAAACGTCTCCCTGACCCAGCGTCCGTCCCCCCGCAGCCACACCTCGACCGGCTCGAGCGGAGCAGACGGATCGAGCGCGCCGGGAGTATTGAGCGCGTCCTGGCCCAGCTGGACCGCCCGCAGAATGGCGTGCAGGGCTCGATGAAAGCCGGCCTGGGCCAGATAATAGGCTCGGGTTTCCTGCTCGTGGGTCAACGCCGTCAACGCCTCGACCCGCATCGTGCGTGACAGCTCAAAGGCCAGCACCATCAGCGCCATCAGCGCCCACAGCACAACCACCAGGACGATGCCCCGCTCGTTTCTCATCGGCGGCCCCGCCTACGGCGGCGGCCCTCCCCGTCTCCACTCTGGGGGCTCGCCCACAGCTCTGAGGGAGCGGTACGGACCTGAATCGGAACCTCCAACTCCCACTCCAGGGGTAGCTGGCCGAGCTGGGCGCGCCAGGCGCAGCGGATTGCCCTGGGCAGACGCCGATACTCCTGGCCATCCCACTCATCGGTCCACTCGTCCTCAGCCCACTCATCGTCGGTCTCAGCCCGCCCCAGATAGGCCCAGTTCAGTTCGTCCACCTCGGGTAGCAACTGCGTTTCCTGCACCACACCACCCTCAACCCCGTCTATCAAATCGATCGGCAGCACAGGGGCGGCGGTCCGCACCCACAGGCCCACCCGCCCGTCCTCTTCCCTGAGGAAATAGGTGATTTTGCTCAGTCCGCCGGCCTCGGCTCGCCCGTCTCCGGAGATGAAACTCAGCTCCTGAGATGCGCCGAAAAAATACACAAAGGTTTCGCCCTCGTCCTGCAGGGTGAGCGGATAGGCCGACTTGAGCTGACGGGTCAGCAGCGACAGCGCGGCCCGGGCATGCTGGTTATCGAGCGCCCGCGCCGTTCCCCGCCGAGTGGATTCGGTCCCGATGTTGAAGGCGGCGTAGACCGCCACGATGATCATGCTGACAATGGTCAGGCTGATCATCAGTTCCAGCAGGGTAAACCCGCCTGACAAAGGGAATCGTGATCTCATTCCCCATAATACGATCATCACGATTCCCTTTGGCCTCACGACTCGCGCCCTCCGTCCAGCCCGACCTCGTCCTCTTCGATGACCGTCCGCAGCGAGCGCAGGATAAAGACCTTGGGTTCGAGGTACTCCTGCCACACAATCCGTACCTCGATTTCTTTGAGATGCAGAAAATCCGTCGGGCCGTCCTCATCGGCAGGCGGGCGGTCGTCATCAGCGTCGGGATAGATCTCCCGCACCCGGACCTGCCAGCTATAGCCGCCCGGTAATTCCCCACCGCCCTCGCCGTCTTCAAGGACGTCCAGGGCAAAGGTGCGATCCATCACATTTTGTCCGTACAGCGCAGCCTGGGTTCGGGACGAGGCTTTGCTGCCCAGCCGGACGCTGCCGGCGAAGAGTTCCAGAAGGGTGACGAGGCCGACCGCCAATATCATCAGGGCGATCATGATTTCGAGCAGGGTGAAGCCGGCCGTGTGATGCAGCCTGGCCCCGTGGTGTGGCCTGTCCATGCCCGTCTTAGTCCTCTTCACGTTCATGGCGGATGCTGACCGTACCCAGAAGCGGATCGAGAGCGACGACAAAGACCAGCTCGGAGCCTCTCTCTCGTCCGTCCCGGGCCTGCTCAATCCGAATTTCTCCTCCGGAATTTGTCCCGTCCGGATAAAAATGAAACTCCACCTCGTCGTCTTCGCCACGCCACCGGCCAGAAGCCGATAACACACCGTCCCGGGACGCCACCTCGACCACCTTGCCGCCGTGGCGGTAGGCATTGCTGTTCGGATCCACCACAAAGACCTGGGCCTGGGCGCGCTGGACGGCATACACGCGCATCAGGCTGAGCGCCGAGCGCAGCCGCCAGGCGGTCTGCTCGGGATCGCCCCGGCCCAGCCACTGGCCGACCATCGGCATCGCCAAGCCGGCGGCCACGGCCATGATGAGCACGACCAGCAGGAGTTCCAGCAGGCTGAAGCCTGCGGTCTGTTTCCACGTCGGACGCATCGTCTGGACGCTCGGCGCGGCGGGGGCGTGCCTACTCGTCTGCCGGGGCGTTTTTCAGGGCCTGTATTTTGAACACAATGACCAGACAGGCCAAACCGCTGGCCACCAGACAGCGGACCTCGCTGAACGGCGCCGGCGAGGCCAGCAGTTCTTGGCCGCACACAAAGATCACTATCGCCATCAGGCCGATCATGACCCGGTCCCAGAGTTTGCGCATCATCCCTCTCCCAAAGTCAGCGACGACAGCCTGTTGAAGCAGAATGTCCTCATCGTTCCCTTTGCCTAGCGGATCGCGTCCATCCGGCGGGTCAGATCTTTGGTAATATTTTTCTGATGCGCCTCCAAGGTCCCACCGCCGATCTCCAGCAGCTTGGCGTCGCGCCACAGGCGTTCGACCACATACTCGCTGAAATAGCCGTAGCCGCCCAAGACCTGCATGGCGTTGTCGGCCACCTGCTTGGCCATAGTGGTGGCGACGAGCTTGACCCCGTCGGAGTCGATCCGCTGGCCCGGGGAGTCGAGGTTCATACGCGCCGCGGTGTGGTAGACATAGGTGCGGGCGGCCATGTACTGGGCGTAGGAATCGGCAATATAGCGCTGGACTTGCCCAAACGAGTTGATCGGCTCGCCGTAGGCGGTACGTTCGCTGGCGTAGCGAGTCATGACTTCGACGCACCGTGCGGCGATCCCGGTTGACATGGCCGCGATCGTGACCCGTTCGATTTCCAGGTTACGCATCATGTGCAGCAGGCTCTCGCCCTCCTGGCCCAGACGGTTCTCAGCCGGCACCGCGCAGTCCTCGAACACCAGCTCGGCGGTCATCGAAGCCCGCATCCCGGTTTTGCCGTGCAGGCGTTGGCCGAGTGAAAAGCCGGGGAAGTCTTTCTCGACCACAAACGAGCTCAGGCCCTGGTCGGTCTTGGCGTAGACCAGGAAAATATCGCCCAGCGTCGTGTCGTCCACAGCACCATTGGTGATGAACATCTTGCGGCCGTTCAGGTAGTACATGTCCCCGCGCCTGACCGCCTGAGACTTCATGCCCAGCACGTCGGTGCCGGCCGACGGCTCGGTCATGCACATGCCGCCCACCCACTCGCCCGACATGACTTTCTCGAGATAGCGACGGCGCTGTGCGTCGTTGGCGTTCCGGCAGAAATTGTTCACGAACAGCATCGCGTGAGCCAGATAGGCCAGACACAAGCCCGGATCAACCGCCGACAGCTCCTCGTGAACGATGACGGCCGCCACGGCATCCATACCGGCCCCGCCGTAGCGCTCCGGTACCGAGATACCGAGCAGACCCAGGTTGCCCAGCTGGCGGAACAGGTCGAGGTTGAAGCGTTCCTGCCGGTCCGATTCAAGCGCCTGGGGTTCGACCTGTTCGCGGGCGAAATCTCTCACTGTTTGGCGCAGCAGGACGTGTTCCTGGCTCGGTTCAAAAAGGCTGTCGGTTCCCATACCGCGCTCTCCCCGGGCGGCCTCAGGCCGGTGCCTGGTCCTGGGTCACACAGGCGCGGACCTGCGACTCAATCGCCGTGCCGGCAAAGAAGTCGGGGTTCATGCTCGTCCACAGCCGGACCGGATTGGCAAACACAAAGTCACGAAAATCGTCCTGGCTGAGCACGCCGTCCTCAACCCCTTCGTAGGCCTCGCCCAGTACGTCGGTCATGTCCGGCACGTCAAAGTGGCCGATGTCCGAGCCGAAGACCGCGTTGAGTTTCGCCCCAAACGGATTGACCTGACGGTTGAACGCCCAGGCGTTGACCGGGTCATCCGCCTCACAGCCGAAATAGAAATTCGACACGAACAGGTCCCGAATGTCCTCGGCGCGCTCGATCTGACACCGGGCGAAGTCGTCGAGCTGCTCGGGTTTGTCGGTCAGCAGCCCCTGACCGATGGACGAGCGCAGTTCACCGACCTTGTCCACCACCCCGGCAGAACCGTAGCGCCGGATCAGGTCAACGAGGAGTTCATGGTTCAGGTTGGCCGGATTGACCGCCTCCAGCGCCCCGGGATTGCGCTTGCTCCAGTGGCCGATCAGATCGCTGTACAGGCCGCACGCCCAGCCGACTCCACCCTCCAGAAACGAGAAACGCAGCCGGGGAAAGCGCCGGGTCACCCCGTTCATGAAGATGGACTTGCACACGGCTTCGCTGGCTGCGGCAAAGTGGCCGATGTGGTTATACACAAAGTTGGAGATCGAGGTCCGCAGCCCGATGCCCGACGAGGCCGAATGAAAGCTGGGTGGGATACCGAGTTCCACACACTTGGCCCACACCGGGTCGTAGTCGTGCTCGCTATCCAGCCCCAGAGTATCGTGCCACTGGGCGTAGCGGCTGGCCTCGGGCGTGTGTCTGGCCACCGCCGGGACCGGCCGGCGCTGGAGGCTGGCCAGCATGGCCGCCTTGGTGCCGCAGTGCGCGGCCACAAACTCCAGCTCTTCAACCGCCTCCTGGGGCGTGTGCATGGGAATCACCGCAGCCGGGGTCAGCCGGTCCTCCAGGCCCTTGAACTGCTCGGCCGTATACATATTGAACGCGCGGCAGGCCGCCCGGCGCACCTCCTCGTCGCGCAGAAAGGGGGCAAACAGGGCGCCCCCGGTAGGATACATGACCGAAAAGTCCAGCCCCAGCTCGCCCATCCGTTCGTACAACAGCCTGGGCAGCATGGCCGTGGCCCGGTCACGCGTATTCTTGGTCGGCACCCCCCACCAGGCGGGTTGCAGCATCCGCCGCTCACGGCGCTCCTGGCCGGACATCTGAGCCCACTTCTTATTGCCAAACTGGTTGGCGACTTTCTGGTAGCGCTCGACAATGCGCTGGCCGCCGACCTGGTGCAGATAATCCATGGCCGCGGGTTCAAACTCGATCCAGTGACCATCGGAATCGATCACCGGGTGAGATAAACGGGCGTGGATATGTGCGGCTGATGCGTGTGGCATGGGTTTCCTCCTCGTGCGCCGGACAGCTCGGACTTCCAGCCTCACCGATTGCTGCGCACAATGCAACTCCGGTCGGTGCTGGACTGTCCTCGCCTTTCCCCTAAACGCTCGGCGCGGACAGGTCAAGATGTGACGGGCGGGAGACGGGCCGGAGGCTGGCGTCGGCGGTGTCGTGGAAGGCAGGTCTGAGGAGCAGGTGAGAGTACCTCACGACACCAGACAGGCTTGGAGCGGAACAATTGCCAGAGAGTCCGGACCCAGACTGTATCCGGAAATCCGATGCTGCAGTACCGGATAGGACGGTGTCTCGCCCGAACGGAGTTGCTCCGTTCTCTGGAGAACCTGGCGGACGTATTGCCGAGTCTCCACATAGGGCAGGTATTGACGCTCCTCCAGGATGGTCGGACCCATATTGTAGGCGGCTAAGGCGGCCGACCGATCAGCAAAACGGGTCAGCATGATTTTGAGATAGGACAGTCCACCGTAGACCAGGACCGGCAGGGAGTGCTCCGAGGGAGACAGGCCGACTTCTTCGAGGGCGACCGGTCCGATTTGCAGAGGTCCGCGGCTACCCCGGCTACCCGGTTTCATCGGATCACGGGCGTCACTTTCCTGAATCAGCAGGGCAACGGCCAAGGTCTCGTCAAGTCCCAACTGACGGGCCAGACAGCGGGTATACTGCTCGAGGGTGAGTCTGCTGTATGACTGGGACTTGCTCTGTTGCTGAGGGGAATAGTCGGTGGCTGGCAACTGCGGAGTCGCCGCTATCCGTTTGATTTGGCTCGGCTCTCGACTCGGCTCTTGGCTCAACTCTTGGCTCAACTCTTGGCTCAACTCTTGGCCCGGTTCTTGCGCGGGTGTCAGCGCCGAACTCGTCGGCGGTCGCAGGACGAGGAACCCGACGCTCAGCAGGACGACACCAAGGCAGGCATAATGCCACGCCGGATGGGTCAGCGAGGGAGACGGGGCAGCATTCATACGACACATTTCTCCTTGAGACGAAACTTTTCCTGAGTATGCGCAAATCGGCAAAACTGGAGGAAAGAGACAGGGGTAGCCCGTATCAGTCTTCGGAAGCGATGCAGGACGGGGGCGGGATGTCACCCGAATTGATTCGCCGGGACAAGTCTCGTAGCATGGGAGACATACGGCGCGCGCGGGAGATCCGGTATGGCGGCATTTCAGTATCCAGGGTCCGCGACTACAGACGCCTCGCTCGACCAACTTGCTGAGCGGGCGGTTGCTCTGGCCGCCCGCCTTTTGGCCAATGCCAAACAGCAGCAGAACGACCAGGAACTCGCCCACAGTAGCAAAATTGCCCGCATGATGGAAGACCCACCGGGCAAAGCCCTGACTCTGGCGCTGGCCGACCAAGCCTTCCGCAGCCGCGCTCCGGCCCGAATTGCCGACCAGCTCAGACACCTGATCGAGCAGTATGGGGTGCCACACTACTTCGCCGTGTGGGAACAGGCCGGCCTCTTTCTGGCCGGTCTGATGGCCACCTACATGCCCCAGCTGGTCGTGCCCCGGGTGGCGGCCAAGCTGCGCAACGAAACACACGGGGTAATTCTTCCGGCCGAGGAACAGGAGCTGCGGGCCTATCTGGATGAGCGCTACCGGACCGGCACCCGGCTCAACCTCAACCAGCTGGGAGAGGCCATCCTGGGCGAGCGCGAAGCCAACCACCGTCTCCATACCTATCTCTCTCTGTTAGAGCGTGATGATGTTGAGTATATCTCGGTCAAGATTTCGTCCATCGTCAGCCAGATCAACCTCGTCGCTTTCGAGCAGACCCTGGACGCCATCACACACCGTTTGCGTGTCTTGTATCGGGCGGCGATGGCTCGTAGCTATCTCACTCCGAGTGGGCAACGGGTCGCCAAATTTATCAACCTGGACATGGAGGAATACCGCGACCTGCACCTGACGCTGGAAGCCTTTCGGCGGGTGCTGAGCGAAGAAGAGTTTCTACACTATCGGGCGGGTATCGTCCTCCAAGCCTATCTGCCCGACTCGTATCCGCTCCAGCAGGAGCTGACCCGCTGGGCTCGGCAGCGGATCGAGCGAGGAGGAGCGCCGATCAAGCTGCGTATTGTCAAGGGCGCCAATCTGGCCATGGAGCGCATTGAGGCCGGCCAGCGCGGCTGGGAGCAGGCGCCCTATCCCACCAAGCTCGAGGTTGACGCCAACTATAAACGGATGCTGCACTACGGCTGTCGCCCGGCCCACGCCCGGGCGGTGCGGCTCGGCATTGCCAGTCATAATTTGTTTGACATTGCCTACGGCCTGCTGCTGCGAGACTACTACGGTGTTGCGGACGAGGTCGAGTTCGAGATGCTGGAAGGCATGGCCAACCATCAGGCCCGGGCAGTCCAGCAGCACGCCGGCGGGCTCCTGCTCTACGCCCCGGTCGTCAAACAGCAGGATTTCCACAGCGCCATCGCCTACCTGGTGCGCCGGCTGGACGAAAACACCACGCCCCACAACTTTCTGCACGACGTGTTTGGGCTCGAACCGGACAGTCCCGCCTGGAACAGGCAAAAGGCAGCCTTTATGGACGCCGTCCGCGCCCAGGCGAGTATCCCGTCCGGACCGCGCCGGACCCAGGACCGGACGGCTGCGGTCCGGCCCCTGCCCCTCGACGCCGCCTTTGTGAATACGCCGGACACCGATTGGTCGCTGCCTCACAACCAGCGCTGGGTCGCGGATATTGTCGTCCGCTGGAGCCGTCGGACACCCGAACCGATTCCGCTCCAGATCAGCGGCGCGTTCATTGGCGAGGCGTATCCAGGGCAGGGCCGGGACCCGTCCCGCCCGTACGCCGTCGCCTACCACTACGCCCAGGCCCGCCATGATCATATTGACCGGGCTCTGGATACCGCCCGACGGGCCCAAGCGGACTGGGCAGCCCGCCCGATTTCAGAACGCAAGAAGCTGTTGGGTCAATGTGCCGAGGCCTTGGCTCGGGATCGTGGGGAGTTGATCGGGGCGGTCATGCTGGACGGTGGAAAAACCGCCGCCGAGGCTGACGCCGAGGTCTCCGAGGCGGTCGATTTTGCCAACTACTACGCCCGGTGTCTCGACAGTCTGGAGACCCAGCTGAACGACTGTGCCTACGCCCCGCTAGGCACCGTCCTGGTCGTACCGCCCTGGAATTTTCCGCTGGCAATTCCCTGCGGTGGCGTCCTGGCCGCCCTGATGGCGGGCAATACGGTCATCCTGAAGCCCGCCCCGGAAGCCGTCCTGGTCGGCTGGCAGCTGTGTCACAGGCTGTGGGAGGCGGGCATTCCGAAAACCGTTCTACAGTTCCTGCCGACCCGTGACGACGCGGTCGGCACGGCTCTGGTCAGCGACGCCCGGGTCCAGGCGGTTATCCTGACCGGAGCGTATACGACCGGCCGTCTGTTCCAGGCGTGGAAACCGGACATCAGGCTCCTGGCGGAGACCAGCGGCAAAAACAGCCTGATCGTCACCGCCCTGGCCGATAAGGATCAGGCGATCAAGGAGCTGGTTCACTCCGCCTTCGGCCACGCCGGCCAGAAATGCTCGGCCGTCAGCCTGGCAGTCCTGGAGGCCGAGGTGTACGACGATCCGAGCTTTTTGCGCCAGCTTCGGGATGCCGCAGCCAGCCTCCAGGTTGGCCCGGTCTGGGACCTAGCGAGCAGGGTCACTCCCCTGATTCGGGAACCGAGCCCCGAGCTGTGGCGAGCCCTGACACGCCTGGACGACGGGGAATCGTGGCTCCTGGAGCCCAAGCCCGTCACTCCCCAGCTGTGGTCGCCCGGCATCAAGCTGGGCGTTCAACCCGGTTCCTTCTTTCACACCACCGAGTGTTTCGGACCGGTGCTGGGGCTGACGCGGGCCGACAACCTGGACCACGCCATATCAATCGTCAATACCTCCGAGTTCGGCCTGACCAGTGGCATCCACAGTCTGGACGACCGCGAAACCGCCCGCTGGCAGGAGCGAATCGAGGTCGGCAACGCCTATATCAACCGCTCAACCACAGGCGCGATTGTCCGCCGCCAGCCTTTTGGCGGCTGGAAAAAGTCGAGCTTCGGGGGCGGTGCCAAGGCGGGCGGGCCGAACTATGTGCTGAGCTTGGGCCGCTGGAGCCAAGCCCGGCTGCCGCGCCGACAGCTCGAACCTCCCCCCGCGCTGGCCGCTGTGCTGGACGACCTGATCGCCCTGGGCCAGACCCACGGCTTGTTGACCGAGCCCGAGACCGCCGTGTTGCGGGCCAGCGCCGGCAGCTATACCTACGCCTGGCGCGCCCACTTCGCCCAGGCGCACGACCCGAGCCGGGTCCCGGGAGAGCGCAACACCTTTCGCTACCGACCGCTCACACAGATTGTGTTCCGCATCGAAAAGAACGACCCATGGCGCACCATCGGACAGGTTCTGCTCGCGGCCACTATCTGTCAGGGACAGGTCACGATCAGTGTTGCGCCACAGGCTCCCAGCCTCGTCCCGCTGACGGCCCTCGGGCTCGAAGGCGCGTCTGTGTCAGCGCCTGGCCCGGTCCGGGGCAGACCGGCTGCGCGTCCTGGCCCCCGTCTCCCGGCCGGTCCAGGAGGCGGCCAACGCCGCTCACGTCCCGATTGTCGACGAGCCGGTGCTGGCCAACGGCCGCCTCGAACTGCGCCACTATGTTCGCGAGCAGACGGTGTCTGAGACGACCCACCGATATGGCAATATCCTGCCCCAGCCGAGGGCGGGAGCAGCCTGACCGACCTCACTCGTCGGCCAGGGCAAAGACCCACAACACGCCACCCTGGGGCACATGGACGGTGCGGCCAAAGGCTTTGTCGAGCAGTTCCTGTTTGCGCTGGGCATCCACACCCCAGCCGGACTGCACAGCAATATACTGCACGCCGTCAATCGCGTAGCTGCTGGGCACGCCGGTCACCCCCGAGTTAGTCCGCTGCTGCCACAGCACCTCGCCGCTTGTGGCGTCAAAGGCACGGAAGTAGCGGTCGTTGGTGCCGCCCGAGAACACCAGACCCCCGCCGGTGGTCAGCACCGGGCCCCAGTTGTGGGACCGAAAGGTCGTCGTCCAGACCTGTTTGCCGGTGTTCATGTCCCAGGCTTGCAGCTCGCCGATATGCTCTTTTGCGTCCTCGTGCAGGATGATCTCGATATCCGAGATTTTCAGCCCGACAAACAGATCGCCCGGCCGGTAGGTGGCCGGCTCGCCCTGCATGGCGCCGCACAGATTTTCGTTGGCCGGGATGTAGACATAGCCGGTCTTGGGATTATAGGCCGACGGCGGCCAGTCCTTGCCACCCCACACCGAGGGGCAGAACTCGGCCCGCTTGCCGATATCGGGGATCTTGTCCGGGTCGTACTCGGGCCGGCCGGTCTGGGGATCGAGCCGGGTGAAGACGTTCTGGCGGACAAACGGCTGGGCATCGACAAAGCCGATTGTATCGGCGCTGCGCTCCAACAGCCACAGGTAGCCGTCGCGCCCGGCGTGGACCAGACCCTTGAAGGTCCGGTCGTCGCGGCGCACGTCGAGCAACAGCGGGGCCGACACCTCGTCCCAGTCCCAGGACCCGTTCCAGTGGTACTGGTGATAGCCCTTGAGTTCACCGCTGTCGGCGTCGAGGGCGATGACCGAGGTGGCGTACAGATTATCGCCGGGACGGGCGCTGCCCATGAACGGCCCGCCGTTGCCCGTCCCCCAGTAGGTCAGATTCGTCTCCGGGTCATAACTTCCAGTGATCCATATCGACACCCCGCCGGTCTTCCAGCTGTCCCCGGCCCAGGTGTCGTGCCCGGGCTGGCCGGGACCCGGAATGGTATGGGTTTTCCACACCGACTCGCCCGTCTCGGCGTCGAATGCCTGGATGAAGCCCCGAATCCCCATCTCGCCGCCGGACATGCCGACAATGACCTTGCCCTTCACAATCAGCGGGGCCAGGGTCATGTAATAACCGGCCAGGTAATTCTCGACCTCGGTCTCCCATACTACCGCGCCAGTCTTGGCGTCCAGCGCTACCAGATAGGCGTCAACCGTGGCCAGGTAAACCTTGTCCCCATACAGGCCGACCCCCCGGTTGGTCGGGTGCAGCTGGAACAAATCCTCGGGCAACTCACGGCGGTAGCGCCACAGCAGGTCGCCTTTTCTGGCGTCCAGGGCCAGCACCTGATTCTGCGGTGTCGTAATGAACATCACCCCGTCATTGACAATCGGCGGGGCCTGATGACCCTCATCGACTCCGGTCGAGAAGGTCCACACCGGCACCAGACGCTTGACATTCTGAGGTGTGATCTGATCCAGCGGGCTATAGCCCCAGCCGTCATAGGTCGCCCGGTACATCAGCCAGTTTTCCGGCTCGGGCTTGAGCAGGCGCTCGTCGGTGATCGGGCTGTAGGTGTCAAGCGCCTGGGCTGCGGCAAAGCCGGGCAGTCCTCCCAGGACCAGCATAACGATGAGAACAATGAGTGTGGGCATACCGATTTCCTCGCTGTGTGCTACCAGCGTTCTCCGCCTCCCTCAGGCGACCGGCCGGAACTCGATGTGCAGCTCCTTGAGCGCCCGCAGGGCGAAGTTGGGGGCGACGCCGAAGTCGTTCCTGCCCGGCGCAAACCACATCTCGTCAACCCGCTCCAGCAGCGTCTTGAACGACCAGTACAGCTCGCGCCGGGCCAGCGGCGCACCCAGGCAGTGATGGACGCCGGAGCCAAAAGCCAGATGCCGGCCGGGCTTGTCGCGCTCCAGGTCCAGCGTCTCGGGGCAGGCAAACTCCCGCTCGTCGCGGTTGCCGGCGGCGTAGCGCAGGTTGATCAGCGCTCCCTTGGGAATGCTGACGCCGTGCAGCTCGATGTCTGCGGCGGCCACCCGGAACAGTCCCTGTACCGGGCTTTCCAGACGCAGCACCTCCTCAACAAAGGTGCGCAGGTAGGTGTCCGGCTCGGCCTTGAGCATCCGCCAGGCCGGTGGGTTGTCGATGAGCAGCTTCACGCCAAAGCCGATGGCGTTGGTCGAGGTCTCGGCGCCTCCGACAAAAGTGTCGGCCATCATTTCGGCGTGCAGCTCATTATCGTTAAGCGGCCGCCCCCACTCGGGAATGACACGGTTGACCAGCTCGGACAGCAGCGTGTCATCGGGCTCCTTGCGCAGCCGCTCGAAGATGGGCTGAAAGTAGTGCTGGGCCTCGATCTCCATCTCCACCGACCAGTGTTCCTCGGCTTCGGTCTGCATCATACCGAGACGTTGGACCCAAGCGTCGGTCCAGGCTTTGATCTTCCAGATGTCCGCTTCAGGAACGCCCATTTGGCGGCCGATAATAATCAGGGGCAGTGGGACGGCGAACTGCCTAACCCAGTCGCAACGGCCGTCGTCGATGAAGGCATCGATCAGCCTGGCGGCGGTTTCCCGGACGAAAGGGTCCATCTCGTTGATCTTCCGGGGGCGAAACGCCTCGTTGAAGATGGCTCGCATCTGCCGGTGGTTGGGGTCGTCACGGGCGGCCAGCGTCTGGGCCGGCACCCAGCCCCTGTCCTCGTACAGCTTCAGTATCCGCTTCGCGCGTTGCGGGTCGATCCGATTCCGTCCGCCGCTCTGCCCGCCGCGCATGCTGCTGACGAAGTGTTCGGTGTCGAGCAAGACCTGGTGCAAATCCTCGAAGCGGGTAATGACGTAGAAGCCGGTCAGCGGATCGCGCCACACCGGCGCCTCGTCGCGCAGCTTCTGGTAGGCGTGATACGGACAGTGCTGCAGGGCCACATCCAGCAGCTTGATGTCGTCAAGGGATTCCGGCACGACCGGCCGGTAGGGCGCTTTTGCGGTCATTGAGATTTCCTTGGCCTGATTTTCCCCGGGATTCTTTCACCTTCATACCGGACGCGCAACGCGGCTGCGGGGAGCTGCCCGCCTCACGTTCTCTTGCCGCCGACTCTTCCGCTGAACGGCCCAGCGACCGACAGGCTACCCCCGACCAGTTGCAGCGGCAGGACCGGCAGCGGCTTGGGCGCCGGACCGCCGTGAATACGCGCCCGGTCTTTTGGATCAAAGGCCGAGGAGTGACACGGACACACAAAGTGTTGTTGTTCGGCGTCCCACTCGGAGATATTGCAGCCAGTGTGAGTACACACCCCGGAGTAGGCGATAATGCCCTCCACCGCGACCTGCCGGGTTTTCGGACTCAGCTCTTGCTGGGCAAAACGGACCAGCAGAATCTGGTTCAGGCGCGACCGGTCGCGGGCGACCTGGCTGGCCGCGTCTCTGGGATAGGCCAGGACCGGCGGGCCGCCGAGCGGGATGTCATCGAGGGTAATCAGGCGGCCGTCGTTTTCCCAGAAGGGATAGACCAGCTCGTCCCCGGCTTGGGGCGGAAGTCTTCTGGGATCGTCCTTTTTCTTTGGGGCAGTCGCCGCGCTGTCGGCCAGCACCAGGCCCGCTCCGGCCGCTCCGATCAGCGACTTGAGCAGCGTCCGACGGCTGACACGCCGACCGTGCGGACAGTCGCTGCAATTCACAAGACTCCTCGGCATGGAGGTTCTTCTACGTGCGGAGCGGAGCCGAGTCAATTGCGGCCGGAGACAACGGCTCGGCAGAATACGACGAACGAAGAGAGAAGACCGAGCAGGAACCGGCCCAAAAACGTTCCTGCCTAACTCTGAGGTGCCAGGCTTGTCTTCTCACACAAATACCGATAAATCGTTACCCATAAGGTAACTTAAATGAGATATCAGTGTGGAAATCTTCTTTCGGAGCCGTAGGCTCGCCAGAACGTTCAGCTCCAGCGACGCTCTCCGGCAAGCGTACGGTGACCGCATGGCACGGACAATCATGAACCGTCTTGCAGTTCTCAAGAATGCCCAGACCTTATCGCTGGTACCGGCAACCCGGCCAGAACGCCGACACCAGCTCACGGGCGGTCGAGGCGGGCAGTACGCCGTTGATCTCGTCCATCCCCACCGGCTCATTTTTGTACCGCGCCACAAACCGCTCCCACGTCGGACGGGCGGTGGGCTCGACACGGACCGGGTGACCGCAATCACTATTCTCGAAGTTATCGACTACCACTGAGGGAGGGCAAGGCCATGGCCACGGAGACCAATCAGTACCGACCCGACTACGCCGTCCCACCGGGCGTAATCTTAGAGGAACGCCTTGCGGCGCACGGCATCTCCCACGCCGAGTTCGCCCGGCGCTGCGGTCGTTCCGCAAAGCTCATCAGCGAGATCATTGCAGGCAAGGCTCCGCTTGAGCCGGCGACTGCGCTGCAATTCGAGAAAGTCCTGGGCGTCGATGCGGGCATCTGGCTCGGCATTGAAAAAGATTATCAGCTGCACCGGGCACGCGAGGCTGAGGCGGAAGAGACAGAAGGAGTGAGCTCGTGGGCGCGGACATTTCCTCTGAAGGAGCTGATAAAACGCAGAGTCATAGAAAAGCCCGCCTCTAATTCCGACGCGGTGTCCAAACTGCTGACCTTCTTTGGGGTCGGGTCGATCAACGCATGGTGCGTGAAGCACGAACGAATGAGTGTCGCCTATCGGCACTCGCCGAGTTTTGCGAGCGATAAAACGGCGCTGGCAACGTGGCTGCGACTCGGAGAGCTGGAGGCTGAACAGCAGGAGGGTGGCGATTACAACGCGGCTCGATTCAAACAGGCGTTAAAGGAAATTCGAGGACTCACACGAGTCCCGATGGCGAGTGCCATAGAAAAGGCGTGGCAGCTCTGCAACGGCACCGGCGTCGTGCTTGCGCTCGTCAAACCTCTCCCGAAGACTGCTCTCAGCGGTGCAGCCTGGTGGCCCACCCCTCGCAAGGCAGTGATCGAGCTTAGCGCTCGCTATAAAACAGGCGATCATCTCTGGTTCAGCCTGTTTCACGAGGCTGCTCATCTCCTTCTGCATAGCAAGAAGGGCATTTTTATCGACTGGACGAATGGGAAGGAGGAACGTACCGACATCGAAGCACAAGCCGATGCCTGGGCGTCCGACTTTCTTGTGCCTCGCTCCCATTGGGAACAGTTCACTGCCGCGGGTGCGTATAGTGAGAGCGCTGTTCGTCAATTCGCCGAGGAACAGGGCATAGCCCCGGGCATCATTGTCGGGAGACTTCAACATGAAAGACGTCTACCCTGGCGGACGCCGCTGAACAGCTTAAAGGTCCGGCTGAAGTGGGGAACGACAGCATGAGCGGCCCGGCGATATCATCATCGGGGACAATGAAGGGTAGCCCTGTGGGTCGGGTTAGCCGGAGGCGTAATCCGACAGCCCGGCTGAAAGTTGGACTCAGGAGCTTGTATTGACAGCAAGCCTCCCCCTCCGCTAGAACACGATCTCCTCAGGCCGGGATGGCGGAATTGGCAGACGCAGTGGATTCAAAATCCACCGAGTCTCGCTCCCGGCACCAATCTTTAGGTACTTACATGATCCCACCATTTTCGACCTTGCCGAAATTGTCCGCCCCAGTCGGTGGGCAAAGAGGATCGCACGCTGGGCCGGGTGGCGTGGGCGGGGCCGCAAGCCGGCGGGACGGTGATAGGCTCGGATCGCGCACGCTACAGAGTGCTGGTTGAGATAGTGTTGGGACGAAGGATATGAGGAAAGGAAAGTGTTTCGACTGTGGCGCTAACTCCAACTCTCAAGTCGATGGAAGACCTCTTTGGAAAGCTTGAACGGGAGGCTCATCGCGCATGGCGTGCGGATGAGGAAATCGGGGTGGAGCAGGCAATCTCTCAGGCCGATCATTTCTACAATTTTTGTGTAACCGCGCATGCAATGAAGGATTACTTTTTTGAATCCATAAAGATCGTTGAGGATGCAGACAAACAGTCATACCGTGAGAAATGGAATAAGGATAAAATTCTCCTCGCCGCCACGGAGATCGCGAACGCCTCGAAGCATTTCATATTGAGAGACAGAAAGACGAGAGACCCAAAAGAAGTAAAGACCAACAACGTGGAGCCAACGACAAGGGAAGCGGAAGTCTTCCAGCTTACCGTCTCTGATGAAAAAATCGCCTTTCAGGAGAAGTCCGCAATCCAGCCGGATTTGATTATTGAACTCGAGAACGGGGAAAAGTGGGGCCTGTGGAATTTTAAAGCCCATATCATAGATTATTGGGCGAAGTGCCTTATAGCACTCAATCCTGAGTGGATACCGGGACACGAGGCAAAGTAGGGCGGAGCGCCACGGCATTGCACTGGGTATGATGGTGGGAGGTCTGGGTGGTCCTTGCAGCAACAAAAATAGAGGTGCAGCCAAGCTCCTGGGTGCTCAGTGGTCTGAGTTTTTGCTACATTTTTGCTACACCTCAATTCTTCTTTGAGCGCAGCGATATTTTTGCCTTCATCAGGAAGGGTCACCTGAACGAGGTTAGCGAGACGATCCCGTTGCCGTTTTATGAGTAAGGAGAGCCATAATGGAGGAGCGAAGCAGGTATAGGCCCGTACTGGTCCTGGCGCCGGGCATGTGGCTAGCAGGGGGGACCTGGGTGCTTGCCCAGGTGGATATGGAGGGTTCGGGTTTCACCCTGAAGAATTACAAAACCTACCTAAACTGCGCTGTGGGGACTCGGGAAGACATGCTGACGGATGAAGAGCATCAAGCATTCGTGTGTGCAGGGCAGACGATGAACTCCCCGATGACCTCCATTATCATCCTTGCGGACCAGGAGGGTCCTCTTGAGATACGACTCAACATAGGAGAGCAATCCCATCCCCACAACCGCATCCCTGTGGCTATCCGCATTGACAAACACTCCCCTGTCAGTAGAACGGCATACTGGAACAGCATAAATCGTGTCGCTGTGATTCCGGATCAAGACCTTGCCCGTTCTCTCCTGGATGAGTTGGCCACAGGGTGGCGCGTCGTTATTCGGGTTGGGCTCGCACAAGGACACATCGAACTGCATGGGTCGGCCGCTGCGATTGCCGACTTCCGCAGCAGAATACGACCTTAAACTGGGAAATTCTGTTGCCCGGTGGCTCGGCCCGTCGTCAACGTCTCTTGGATGGTCCAGTCTAGTGTCATCCGGCAACCAAATGCACAATGAGGGGCAGGAGAACCATTTGATCGTGAACATTGAGATCCATGACAAAGCCCAGCTCGTTAGGTGGACAAAAAATCCACCGCTGGAGACAGCGTGCGAGTTCGAGTCTCGCTCCCGGCACTCATGCAAGCGGGCGACAGCTGCCTGTGACGACAAGAGGCATGTCCATGACACAAGACGCATACGAGCTTGAGGATCAGGCCGATCTGATCGAGTTTTACTTTGAGCAGGGCGTGACCGACGGCCTGCCGGTCGTCCCGCCAACCGAACAGCGGGTGCAGGCCATGCTGGCCGCTACCCGACGGCCTGCGGATGAGGTGATTGCTGCGGTGCCACCCAACTATGCCGACGCCACGGTCGAGAAGATCGCCGTCAACGCCGTCATGGCCGGCTGCAAACCGGCCTATCTGCCGGTGGTGATCGCCGGTGTCCAGGCCATGTGTGATGAGCGGGCGAACCTGCACGGGGTGCAGGGCACGACCCATACCGCCACGCCCCTGTTTATTGTCAACGGCCCGATTCGCCACCAGCTCGACATCAACTGCGCCACCGGCGTGTTCGGCTCGGGCTGGCGGGCGAACGCCACGATCGGCCGGGCGCTGCGGCTCATCATGGTCAATATCGGCGGCGCCCAGCCCGGAGAAATCGACAAATCGGCCATGGGCCACCCCGGCAAGTACACCTATTGCATTGGCGAGTATGAGGAGGTGAGCCCGTGGGAACCGCTGCACGTTGAGCACGGCTACGGGCGGCAGCAGAGCACCATCAGCGTATACTGCTGCGATGCGCCCCAGTGCATCAGCAACCACGGCAGCCGGACCGCCCGGGGTATCCTGAGCACGATTGGGGCCAGCATGAGCGTCGGCTGGAGTGACAAGACATATTTGTCGGCCAATTATCTGGTCGTCATCGGTCCCGAGCACGCCGAGACGATTGCCGCCGACGGCCTGGACAAGCGGGCCGTCAAACGCTTTCTGTATGAGAATGTCCGGCGACCATTGCACGAGCTGCTGCCCGGCCCGGACGGCAGCGAGGGCCTCAACCCCGAGCGTCTGCCCGGCTGGCTCGACGCCACCAACACGGCCAGCCTCATTCCAAAAGTCGCCAGCCCGGACAATATCATTATCGCCGTTGCCGGCGGCACGGCCGGGCGCTTTTCGGTCCATATGTGTGGCTGGGGGGGCGGCGCGGGCAGCAGCCAGCTTGTCACCGTCCCGATTGACGACAACTGATAGACCCACAGGAGGAATCAGCCATGGCCAAACTCTACAACCCGACCGCCGCCCCGGTGCAGGCCAGCGCCTCGCTCGCCGCCCGCGTCCCGGATCTGCGCGGCAAGACGATTGGCTTGCTCGATATCAGCAAAGCCAAGGGTAATTTCTTTCTCGACCGGCTCGCCGAGCGGCTTGAGGCCCAGTTCCAGCCGGCTGAGATCATCCGGCGCATGAAGCCGACCTTTGCCCGTCCCGCCCCAGCCGACACCCGCCAGGAGCTGGCCCAGAAGTGCCATCTGATCATCGAAGCCCTGGCCGATTGAGGCTCGTGTACAACGTGCAGTGTGCACGACGGAATCTTTTTTGAAAAAGCCGGCATTCCGGCGGCGGTCTTTGCCACTACCGAGTTCAGCAATGCGGCGCGCGCCCAGGCCAAGGCTCTGGGGCTGCCCGATTTTGAGGTCATTCTGGTTGAGCATCCCATTCAGCCCCTGACCGCGGAGGAGGTCCACGGTCGGGCCGATGCGGTCTTTGCGCAGTTGCTCACCAAACTGACCGGCGGCTCGTCCCTGGGGTTGCGGGCTGCGGGCTGAGGACCGGGCCAGGGGCGACCGACCGGTTGCCCCTACTGGACATCGGCAATCTTCAGCAGCTGCTTGCCCAGATTCTTGCCCTCAAACAGACGCAGGAAGGTGCGCGGGGCATTGGCAAAGCCTTCCTGAATATCCTCCTGATGGACGAGCTGCCCGCTGTCCAGCCAGCCGCTCAGCTCCTGCACGCCCTCGGCAAAACGCCGGTAGTAATCGACCAGAATAAAGCCCTCCATGCGCGCCCGCTGGAGAATCAGGTTGAAATAGTTCTTGGGGCCGGGCTGGAGTTCTGCGTCGTTGTAGCGGGAAATGCCGCCGCACAGCACAATGCGCGCCTTCATCGCAATCTGAGCCAGCACCGCGTCCAGAATCTCGCCGCCGACATTGTCGAAAAAGATATGAATGCCGTCCGGGCACAGCTCCCGCAGCCGGGCGGCGACATCTTCAGACTTGTAATCGATCGCCGCGTCAAAACGGGCCGCATCGGTCAACCAGGCGCACTTGTCCGGTCCGCCGGCGATGCCGACCACACGGCAGCCCTTGATTCTGGCGATCTGGCCGGCAATAGAGCCGGTGGCGCCGGCCGCCCCGGACACGACACACATCTCGCCGCCCTTGGGCTGGCCAAGATCGAGCAGCCCGAAATAGGCGGTCAGGCCGGTGATGCCCAGCACGCCCAGGGGTGCGGTCAGCGAGGCGCTGGCCGGAATCTTCGAGGCCGGCATCAGGCCGCCTTTACCGGTAGTGACGGCGTACTCCTGCCAGCCGAATCCGCCCTGCACGCAGTCTCCGGGCTGATAGTCGGGGTGTTTGGAGGCGACCACCTGTCCGGTGGCGACGGCCCGCATGACCTCACCAATCTGGATCGGCGGAATATAACTCGGCCGGTCGTCCATCCAGCCCCGCATAGCCGGTTCAAAGGCGATATAACAGTTGCGGACCAGGAACTGGCCGTCTTCGAGTTCTGGCACGGGCGCTTCGTGATACTGAAAATTCGACTCGGTGACCATGCCCTGGGGGCGGGAGGCCAACAGCCACTGGCGGTTCATGTCTGCCATACACATTCTCCTTACTCGGTCGGGTCAGATGTAGCGCTCTGGCACGCCGACTGCAAGATAGTTATACCTTGCACACCCTGGGGGATATCTCCTCTGGAATGGTCGCTTGGGGAGGGAGCGCGCTTAGCCTCGGCAGCCTTGTGGTAAATCAGCCTCGGCTGAAAGACTGGCGGATGATACGGGCGACCTCGGCCGGCTTTTCCATGGGCAGGAAATGGCTGGTGCCCGGAACAGTGACCAGGCTGCCCTGAGGCAAGCGCCGGGCGGCTTTTTCCGCCACCGCGAACAGGGGCGGGTCTGTCTGCTCGCCGCGGATGACCACGGCCGGACACACGACCCGGCTCATCAACAGGAGCCCTGGCAAAGACGTGGGCCTCGACCGTGACCGGGCACTTGAGCCGAATGGTGCCGTCCGGCAGGTCGGTCGTGCCGTGGTTGACGTAATCCCACAAGACGGCTTCTTGCCAGCCGGCAAAGGCGGCTTTTGTCCGGTAGGCGTCAAACAGCTGTCGGCGCGAGTCCCACACCTCACGCCGCCGCAGGGTCTGTTCGACCAGGGACCGGTTGGCCACCCGCTCCCGTGCGGAAAGGTCACCGGCTCAAGCAGGGCCAGCCCCTTCACCCGGCCGGCATGGCTGGCCGCATAGCCGGCCAGCAGGGCCGCCCCGCCTGAATGGCCTACGCCATAGAAATCCTGGAGCCCCAGGGCGGCAATCACCGCCGCAAGGTCCCCGGCCATGTCTTGCCAATGAGAGTCTCGTAGAGCCGGCTTGTCGCTGTCGCCCTGACCGCGCAAGTCAAGGGTGTATACGTGGTAAGCGTCTTCCAGATGCCGGATCAGCTCCCGGTAGACCCGGCCCAGAAAGCCGTTGGCGTGCACCAGCAGAACCTCCGGCCCACCGCCGCCCCAGTCGGCGACGTGGAGTTTGACGCCGTCCGCCTCAATAAATCGGCTGCGGGGCTCCATGGCGTTCTGGTGTAAACCACGTGTGGGCATTTGTCCAGCAAGGCAAACGAGGTGTATCGGCGGGGTGTGTCCACTTGCACACGCCCCCCGACCTTTAGTAAAAGGCAGGCTGAGACTGACCCTAATTCCTGATTCTTCCAAAGGAGGACCACGTATGAGTGCCCAAGAGATCGAAGCCCTGACCAGAGAGTTCTTTGACACCTTCGCCCGCAATGATTTGGCCGCAACGGCGACCATGCTGTCCGACGACCTTGAGGTCATTGACCACGTGCCCTATCGGTTCGACACCAAGCAGGAATTTGTCGAGTTCCTGCAGGGCGCCATGGCCGGCATTGAGTCCGGCACCTTTGGCTGTCGTCAGCTGTCATGCCGGGTGTTCAATGACAACGGGGCGGTGGCCAACATGTACGACACCTTCTCGGGCATGGGCAAAAACGGCAAACCCCTGAGCACACACGGCCGCACCAGCCTGGTGTTTGCCAAAGAGGGCGGTCAGTGGAAGATCGTCAGCTGCCACTTCTCGCCGCTGCCTGGCCACTAAAAGCGAAACGTGACGCCAGCTCTTCTCTACACGTTTCGCTTTTCTAAGGAGGACCGCTCATGAGTGCAGAAATCGAGGCCCTGACCAACGAATTTTTCGCCGCCTTTGGCAGAAACGATCCCCAGGCTGCGCTGGACCTGCTGTCCGACGACCTTGAGGTCATTGACCACGTACCCTACCGCTTCGATAACAAGCAGGAGTTTGTCGAGTTTCTCCAGGGTGCCATGGCCGGCATCGAGTCGAGTACGTCCGCCATACGTCAGCTGTCGTGCCGGGTGTTCAACGACAGCCTGGCCGTCGCCAACGGCTACGACACCTTCAGCGGGGTGACAAAAGACGGCCAGGCCCAGAACCTGAACGGCCGGACGACGCTGGTGTTTGCCAAAGAGGGCGGCCAGTGGAAGATCGTCAGCTGCCATTTTTCGCCGCTACCAACGCACTAGACGCACCTTTCGCCTCCCTCCCATCGGGGAAGGGAGCGGCCCCCCGTCCGTGGTGGTGAGCGCCGGGGCCAACTCGGCGCTCACTCCCACCCTGTCCGGGCCTGACCGAGCACCGCCCGGCGCCTGTCTGGTCCGAACGTCTCTCACCCCTCTGCCTTCCTAGAGGAGGACGGTATGCAAATCGGGCTGAGTCTGAACGGCGATCAGGTCACGCTCGAAGAAACCCTCCAGTTTGCCCGCCAAGCCGAGGCCCGGGGCTTTGCCTCGATCTGGGTGCCGGAAGCCTGGCGGGACGCCTTCGTGCCCCTGACCGCCATCGCGCTGCAAACCAGCCGGATTCGCCTTGGCACCGCCATCGCTCTGGCCCTGGCGCGCAGCCCGGTCCTGATGGAAAAGGCGGCCGCGTCACTCGACGAGCTGTCCCACGGTCGCCTCACTCTCGGCATCGGCCCCGGCCCAAAGGCCTGGAACGAGAACTGGCACAATGTCACGTTTCACCCGCCGGCCGCCTACATCCGGGAATATACCGAGGTGTTGCGGCTGATGTGGTCGGCGCACTCGGGGAGGCGCATCAGCTACGCCGGCACCTATCTCAACATCACCGACTATGAGCGCTTCGGGCGGCCGTATCGGGAGCGCGTTCCGATCTACTTCGGGGCGGTCATGCCGCGCTTTCTGCGGGCCGCCGGGGCGACGGCCGACGGCTTGTGCGTGGCCTCTTTTCATACCGCTCGGTATCTGCGCGAAGTCGTCCACCCCAACCTCAAGGCCGGACGCGGCTCGACGGATCGCAAGCAGGAGGTTGTCACGACCGTCATCTGCGCGGTCGATCCCAACGGCGACGCGGCCAGACAGCGGGTCAAGGGCCAGCTGGCCTTTTACGCCAGCATTCCGTACTACGACGTGGTGCTCGACCTGCACGCCTTCGGTCGGGACACAACGCGTATCCGCGAGGCAGCCCAACGCGGCGACAGCGCCGGGATGATCGCCGGGGTGAGCGACGAGATGGTGGATCAGGTGGCTATTGCCGGGACCCCGCAGGAATGCCGCGAGCAGCTGGCCCGGCACGACGGGCTGGTCGATGAACTGATCCTCACCTCACCCTCGTTCGGCCTGGACCGGGCCGAGATTGTGCGCAATCACCAGCAGCTGCTGGCCGCCTTTCCCTGAAGGCGCGTTACGGGCCAGCCCCAGAAAGGAGAGCCATGTCCTATCCGGTTCGCTTCGGCATTCAGACTCCCCAGCAGAACAGCAACAGCTGGTCCGATATGCTGTCGGTGTGGCAGGAAGTCGAGCAGCTCGGCTTTGATACGGCCTGGGTGTTCGACCATTTCCTGCCCATTTTTTCCGATCCGACCGGTCCCTGCATGGAGGGCTGGACCAGCCTGTCAGCCCTGGCCATGGCGACCAGCCATATCCGGCTCGGCGTCATGGTCAGCGGCAACACCTACCGTAATCCGGCCGTGCTGGCCAAGATCGCCACGACCGTCGATATCATCAGCCACGGGCGCCTGATCCTGGGCATGGGCGGTGGCTGGTTTGAGCGTGAACACACGGCCTTCGGCATCCCGTTTCCCGGCATCGGCGAGCGCCTGGGCCGGCTTGAGGAGTCCCTGAGCGTCGTCAAGCGGCTGTGGACCCAGAACACCACGAGTTATACCGGACGCTACTATCAGCTGGACGACGCGCCGTTCCTGCCCAAACCGGTCCAAAAGCCGCACCCGCCGATCCTGGTCGGCGCCTCGGGCGAGCGGGTGGCCCTGGGCATTGTCGCCCGCCACGCCGACATGTGGAACAGCTTTGGGCCACCGGCGCTGTTCCGGCACAAGATCGCCAAGCTGGCCGGGCACTGTCAGCGCATCGGGCGCGACCCGGACACGATAGAAAAGTCGGTTCTGGTGACCGGCATGTTTGCCCCCGACGAGGCCCACGAACAGATCGAGGACTATGTGGACGCCGGGGTGACCCACATCATCTTTTCGGTTGAAGTCGAGCAGGACCGGGAGACGATTCGGGCCTTTGCCCGGGATGTCATGCCGGCCTTTCGGACTTGACGGCCGCCGTCGCGCAGCACAAAGGAGGACACGCGCAATGGACACCAAAGACATCATCGTCGCCAAGCTGGCCGAGTGGGACCTGGAGCTGAGCGACGCCGAGCTTGAACAGCTGGTCGAGCCGTACGAAAACCTGCTGCGCTGGCGCGGGACGGTCGAGGACATGCTCCGCGCCCGGCCGATTGCCGACGGCATGCAGTTCCCCGAGAGCGAGCCCCTGCTGAGCCACGCGCTCGACAAGAGTGACAAGAAAGGAGGTGCCGCATGAGCGCCGACCACGACCTCGCGTATGTGTCGATTGCCGAGCTGTCGGACCGGATTCAGAACAAGGACATTTCTCCGGTTGAGGTTGTCCAGGCCACGCTGGAGCGGATAGACCGGCTCGAGCCGCAGCTCAACGCCTTCAATACGGTCTTCGCCGATCAGGCCCTGGCCGAGGCGCGCCAGGCCGAGACCGACATCGGGCGGGGGACCTACCGGGGGCCCCTGCACGGCATTCCCATCGGCATCAAGGACATCTACGAGTGCGGACCGACGACCTGCGGCTCGGAGTCGCTGGCCGACTACGTTGCCGACCAGGACTGCACCTCGGTCGCCAAACTCAAACAGGCCGGAGCGATTGTGGTCGGTAAAACCGCGACCTATGAGTTTGCCTACGGCTTTCCCACCACCCAGTCGTATTTCAAGCCGACCCGCAATCCGTGGAGCCTGGCCCACGACGCGGGTGGTTCGAGCAGCGGCACCGCAGCCTCGACTGCGGCCGGCCTGGCCTACGCCGGCATGGGTTCGTGTACCGGCGGCTCAATCCGCTGGCCGGCTCAGGCGTGTGGGATTGTCGGGCTGAAGGCGACCTACGGGCGGGTCAGTCGGGCCGGCGTCTACCCCTTGTCGTGGAGTCTGGACCACACCGGTCCGCTGGCCCGCAGCGTGACCGACGCGGCGCTGATGCTCCAGGGCTGCGCCGGCCACGATCCGCTCGATCCCGCCTCGGCCAAGGTGCCGGTGCCCGATTTCACGGCCAAGCTCGGCCAGGACGTCACAGGCATGCGCATCGGCCTGCTGCGCTCACTGTACGAGGACAACTGCGATCCAAAGCTGCTCGGCCCGTATAACGCGGCGGTCCAGAAGTTTGCCGACCTCGGCGCGCAGATCGTTGACCTGGCGTCGATCAGCCTGACCCAGATGCAGGCCATTGAGTGGCCGGGCCTGTTTGCCGACTGCGCGACGATTCACGTCAACAACGTGCGCCACGCGGGCGATAAGTATAACCCGCACGCCAAGCTGTTCGTGGCCTACGGACTGCTGGTCAGCGGGGCGCAGTATCTGATGGGCGCCCAGGCTCGGGCTCAGGTTCGGGACGATTTGATCGGCGCGCTCGAAACCGAGGTGGACGTGCTCATGCTGCCGACCTCGGGTTTCCAGATCAACACCATTCAGGACCGCTCGCCGGGGCCCAGCATTGTGTCGAAATCCTTCTCGGTCTACACCCCGATCTTCAACTTCACCGGGCTGCCGGCCCTTCAGGTGCCGTGCGG
>JAGWBB010000075.1 GCA_021296095.1 Desulfurellaceae bacterium
CGCATGGTGGACGGCGGCGGCGACACCTACCAGTTTCCGGGCTTCCTGGCTCAGCTCAGCGCGTTTCGCAAACCGCTGCTCGCGGCGGTCAACGGCGTGGGCGTGGGCATCGGCATGACCATGCTGGCCCACTGCGATCTGGTGCTGATGTCAAGCACCGCCCGTTTGCGCACGCCCTTTCCCCAACTCGGCCTCGCCCCCGAGGCCGGCAGCAGCGGCCTGTTTCCGCTGCGCATGGGCTGGCAGAACGCAGCCCACACCCTGCTCTCGGGCAAATGGCTGAGCGCCCAGGACGCCTATGAGGCGGGCTATGTGTGGAAGATCTGCGAACCTGAGCAACTCATCGAACAAGCCCTGGCTGTGGCCACGGATATTGCCGCCAACCCGATTCCGTCTCTAATCGCCACCAAAGAACTCATGTTGGCCGGCGGCCGGCTGGCCGTGGCCAGAGAATCCCACGCCCGCGAGCTGGAAGCCTACAAACACCTGGTCGGTGCCCCGGCCAACCGCGAGGCGATTGCGGCTTTCTTTGAGCGGCGCGAGCCCGACTTCAGCAAGGTACCCGGAGCATGAGGAGGACGAGTCATGACCCAATGGAATTACACCAAGGGACTTCACGACCTGGGCAACCAGGTCTACGCCTATCTGCTGCCCGACGGCTCCGGCCTGATTGTCGGAGGGGACCACTCGCTCCTGGTCGATACCTTATTTGATCTGAGACTGACCCGGGACATGCTCGACACCATGCGGGCCGCCGTGCCGGCCGCCGCCTCGATCAAGACCCTGGTCAACACTCACGCCAACGGCGACCACTATTTTGGCAACGAGCTGGTCCACGGCGCCGAGATCATCGCCTCGCGGGCCTGCGCCGACGAAATGGGCGAGTTGCCCCCCGAGCGGCTGGCCGAGATGATGCGGGCCGCCCCCAGCATGGGGGAACTGGGCGCCTACCTGTCCGAAATCCTCGGCCCGTTCGAGTTTGAGGGCATCAGCGCCACGCTGCCCACCCGGACGTTTGAGGGCCGTCTCGACCTCCACCTCGGCGACAAGGAGGTGTGCCTGATTCAGGTTGGCCCGGCCCACACCCGGGGCGACGTGCTGGTCTATGTCCCGGACGACCGTACCATTTTTACCGGCGATATTCTGTTTATCGACGGCACCCCCCTGAAACGGTCCGGTTGCCAACTGGATCAAAGCCTGTGACCTGATGCTCGGCCTTGAGCTCGAGACGGTCGTGCCGGGCCACGGACCGATTACCGACAAACGCGGGGTGGAGGCGGTCAAGGGCTATTTGTAGTATATCGAGGCCGAGGCCCGCAAACGCTATGACGCCGGCCTGTCGTGGACCGAAGCGGCAAACGATATCGGGCTGGGCGATTACTCGGCCTGGGGCGACGCCGAGCGCATCGCGGTCAATGTCAATACGCTGTATCGGGAGTTCAGCGGCGACCCGACCCCGCCGGCTTTTGCCGACCTTTTCGGGACGATGGCCGGCTTGGCCAAGCGGGAAACCGTCAAACCTCAAATGTGATTCGCCGGTGTTCTACACTCCAGGATTCTGACCAATCCGGATACGGCCAGGTTGGACCACCACAAAATGGCCAAGGAGTTTCTCACCCTTCTCGTTGACCAAAGTCAGCACTGCCTGCGGCAGACTCGCACGCACCTTTCCAGGAAAACGGGTGAGAATAACCCCACCGGCTGAACGTGTACTTGCATACACGAGTTGCCCAAAGTCCTTATCCTCTGTCAGCAGCACTCTCTGCTGACGGATGGCAAGGTCAATAACAAGCGCATCGTCCGCTCTGGGAGCAATATCGACAATAGCTAAGACTTCATGGCCGGCAGTACGAGGGGCACGGACGACGGCAAAATCACAACTTTCATCAGCCAGGAATCGCATGCTCTAGTCGGCGGAGGAAGACGCAGGAGAGTTGAGCAAGAGAATCTCTTCATGAGCGAGTGTGTCGGCAGCGTAACTGAGTGCGGCACGAATATCCTCTAAGCTAAGGCGTGGATACGCGTCGAGCAGATCGGCTTCTGTCGCTCCTTCGCCCATCTTTCGCACGATTAACTCAGCAGGGATTCGTGTTCCGCGAATAAGCGGTTTACCGAGCATCACCTTGGGATCTATTTCGATACGATCCATTAGCGCCATTGTTTTTCTCCTCATGGTGTATTTGTCACCAACCGAGGGCAGGACGAGGCTCATCAGTCATATGGGGCATCTGATGAGTACGAGCGAGCGCCTTTTGTCTCGGATTCGCATTCTGGACCCAACTCCTGAGGAAATATGCTTTGTTTTTCCATTAGACGTTCTCCCGGGATGGAGAGCGAGTGGGACGTGAGGTTCTTTTTGGTGCTGGCTCCTGTGTTAGCTCGCGCGTCAGGTCTTCCCCGCTCCCGCCGGCTACCGGCGGAAAAATGCTCAGGCTGTCGCCGTCGGTCAAGACCTGATCGAACGCGCGGGTCTGCTCACCGTTGACCAGCACCATCTGGGCCAGATCCTCGGGGATATCCAGCTGTTGGATCACGTCCCGGATGGTGGCGTCCTGGTCGAGCGTCAGGACAGCCTTGCCGGCCTTGGAGCCGGGCGGCAGCTTCTTGCGCAGGGTGGCAAACAGCCTGAGCTTGACTTCCATCACTCGGCCTTTCCAATCCCCGGCGTCGGCGTCGGATTCAGCTCGCGGTAGTGCTCGGACTGGGTGCTGACCAGCGGTCCGTGGGTGGCGGTCTTATCCCAGGCTGGTGGCGTTTTACCGTCAACCCGATAGGCCCGGTCGCGGGCCGGCGCGCCGAGAAGCGTCCGTCCGATCAGGGCCTGGGCGGCTCCGCTGGCCACATAGGCGCGACGCACATCGGTCGGATTGGCCTTGACATAGGCCGCCCAGTCGCCCAGGGGCTGCTGGGTCTGAATCAGGCCCTTGACCATGCCCACATCGTTCAGCATCGTCACGTCATCAATCGGCCCGACGAACAGGGCGCCGACGATACGGTCTTCGTGCCACACATACTTGCGGTAGATCGGCCGGCTGGCATTGAACACCGTCGTGGTGTCGTGTCCCTCGTCCCGCCACAGACCAAAGCTGGCGCAGTGCAGATTGACCACGTCCAGGACGTTGAGCAGCAGGCTGCCCGGATAATGGGTCTCGTGGCCGGCCATATTGGCCCCGGCAATCCGACCATGGTCAACTGCGGTGGGCTGGATGGCGTGGGCAGAAGCCGAGGTGTCGGACGCGGTGCGACCGGCCAGGATATCCGGCCCGATCGCCACATCGCCGGCCGCATAAATGCCCGGGATATTGGTCTGCATCCGGTCGTCAACCGGGATCCCGCCAGGTTCGACACTGACCCCCGAACCCGCCAGAAAGTCAATATTGGGCCGGATACCGGTGGCCATGATGACAAGATCGGCCTCAAGCGTCTGTCCCGAACTGAGGGCCAGCGACAGTTTCCCGCCAGCGTTGCGCCGGATTTCCTGCACCTGGGTGCCGTGAGCCAGCCCTCAACCGCCCCCGCCCCGGTCGCGTCGAGCATGCGCGGCAGGATCTGGTTTTCCGCCTCAACCACCGCCAGCTTCCAGTCCAGCTTGGCCATGGCGTTCAGGACAATAAAGCCAATGAAGCCCGCGCCGATGAGTACCGCGCTGGGCGTGGCCTGGGCTTTGGCGATCACCTTCTGCGCGTCATCCAGCGTCCACAATGAGTACACCCCCTCCAGATCGCTGCCCGGGATCGGCGGCTGTTGGGCGGACGAGCCGGTTGCGATCAGCAGGCTGTCAAACGCGCGAGTCGTGCCATCGCTGAGGGTGAGGGTTTTTTGTCCGCCGTCAACCCGGGTGACCGTAGTATCGAGCAGCGCCTCAATACCCCGCTCGGCAAAATAGTCCCGGTCACCGGTCAGGACGTGTTTTTCCGGAATTTCCTGGGCCAGATAATACGGCAGCACCATCCGCGAGTAGGCCGCTTCGTTGGAGATCAGGCTCACCGCCGCGTCGGCATCCTGAGCCCGAATGGTTTCGGCCGCCGCCACGCCGGCCGGCCCCGCACCGATAATGATATGTTGTGCCATGCTCAATCCCTCGGCAAAGGTGAATGCTGATTCCTCCTGACGAGCGGTCAGCAGCGTTCGCCTCAGTCGTCCAGGCCCAGCTCCTTCAGCTTCTCGGGCGTCACATTGCCGTCTTTGTCCCAGCCGCGCAGCGCATAGTACTCGGGCAGCATCTCACCCAGGCGGTTGACCTTGCCCTTGGCCGGGCCGGACGGCAAGGGTTCCTCCAGAATGCGCTTGGGCAGGGTATCCTCGGTGCCGCCCACGCCGGCCCGCTCGTTCCAGCGCCGCTCCAGATTCCAGATCCGCTCGCCAATGGTCAGCAGCTCTTCCAGCTCGAAATTCACCCCGGTCGCTGCGGCCAGCTGGGGCAGCATTTCCTCCAGCCCCACGCCAAAGGTCAGGAACTGGCACAACCCGGTGGCGTCGACCGTCGAGGTGGCATCCTGAAACAGCTTGGTGATCTCGGCCTTGCCCTCGGTTGCATTGGGGTCCATCTGACGCGGCAGGCCCAGAATCTCGGCCGCCACCGTATATGCCTTCAGATGACACGCGCCCCGGTTCGAGGTCGCATAGCCCAGGCCCATGCCCTGAATCGCACGGGCCTCATAGGCGGCAAACTCTTGACCGCGCACACCCATGAAAAACTCGGGGTGCCCGAACTTCTCGGTCATGCGTTTGGAGCCCTCGGCCAGCTCGGTGCCAAATCCCTGGCGATAGGCGATCCGCTCGGCCATGCTCAGCAGCGCCTCGGAACTGCCAAAATTCAGCGGAATCTCGGTCTGGTCGAGCGACACAGCCTGCTTTTCGTACAGCTCCATGGCTGCGGCCACGGTGGCGCCAAAGCTGATCGAGTCCATGCCCAGGTCGTTGCACAACCAGTTGGCCTTGATCAGGGCGTCCAGATCGCCGATCCCGCACTCCGAGCCCATGGCCCAGGCAGCCTCATACTCGGGTCCCTCGCCGGCAATTTTCCAGTTCCGCGGGCTGGTGCTGACCTCATATTTGCTCGACGCCTCGCCCGGCAGGGTGGACACCCGGCCACACGCAATCGCGCACGAAAAACACGCCTTATTGGCCACCAGCCGGGTCTCGGTCAGCGTCTCGCCGCTGATGTCTTCGGCCTCTTCAAACACCGACTGCTGGTGGTTGCGGGTCGGCAGGGCGCCGTGTTCGTTGATCACGTTGACCAGGACCTCGGTGCCGTACATCGGCAAACCCTGGGAAGTGACCGGCGACTCGCGCAGCTTTTCCTTCATCGTCCACATGCCCTGCATGAAGGCCATTGGGTCGGCCAGGCTGACCCCGCCGGTCCCTCGCACGGCAATCGCCTTGAGGTTTTTGGAGCCCATGACCGCACCAACCCCGGAGCGGCCGGCCGCCCGGTGCAGATCGTTCATGATGCAGGCAAAGCGGACCAGGTTTTCGCCGGCCGGACCGATGCTGGCGATAATCGTGTCGGGCACGCCCAGCTCAGCGCGCAGAGCTTCCTCGGTCTCCCAGACCGTTTTGCCCCACAGGTCGTCGGCATCCCGGAGTTCGACCGCATCGTCATAGATCCACAGATAGCACGGCGACGACGCCCGGCCTTCGAGAATCAGCATGTCATAGCCGGCAAACTTGAGTTCCGGGCCCCAGTAGCCGCCCGAGTTCGAGGTCGTAATCGCGTTGGTCAGCGGCCCCTTGGTAACGACCATATAGCGCGAGCCACACGAGGCGCTGGTTCCGGTCAGGGGTCCGGTCACAAACAGCAGCTTGTTGTCCGAGTCGAGCGCGTCGACCGTCGGGTCCACTTCCTCGGTCAGATATCTGGCGCCGAGCCCACGGCCGCCCACATACTCTCTGGCCCACTGTTCATTCAGCGGCTCTTTGGTGATGGTCCGCTCCGTCAGGTTGATACGCAACACCGTGCCTGTCCATCCGTTTGCCATGGGTCGTCTCCTTATTTGTCAGCCACAAAGCCGTGATTGACCCGGTCCGCCCAGCTGGCCAGCCAATCGGCCTGTTCCATGTCAACATATTCGAGGGCGCCGGTCGGACACGAGTGTACGCAGGCCGGCTCGCCGCCGCACAGGTCACACTTGAACGCCTTATGGGTGTCGGGATTATAGAAAACCGTGCCATACGGGCAGGCCACCGTACACACCGCGCAGCCGACACACACGTCGTCCATCACGACCTTGGCTTCGGTGTTGGGATCGATGGCAATCGCGTTGACCGGGCAGGCGGTCAGACACCAGGCTTCTTCGCACTGAAAGCAGGTATAGGGCGAGTAGACAGCCTGCTCATCAAAGATGTGGACCCGAATCACGGACCGGGATGGTTGGAACGTACCGGTTTGGACAAACGCGCACGCCAGCTCGCACTGCACGCAGCCCGTGCATTTATCGGTGATGACACGGAGCTGTTTCATACACCCTCCTTGCTCCGCACTGGGGCCAGCCCCAGCACAATCGGCTCCGGCCATCTTAAACCTCTGGGCTCAGAGATCAACTGTCAGAGGCGACCTGAACCGGGGCGCAATGCGGCGCGATGCTCCACATCTCGGGCGTTCCACCGTGTCCCTCTCCCACCGTTACCATGAATGTGGTACACCAGCGGTCTCTGGGTAGGAGGTCAATGCCGACTGGCATGATGAAAAGTGCATTCGCATCTGCTTCCTATCTATAAATCCAAACTAGCCGTAATCGCTGGCCACTCGCCCTGAGAACCGTTGATGGAACTCCCCGAAGATATCTGTTTCATCCCGCTGAAATACGGCGCAAACTGCCGGTCGTGCAAAGCGAACCTGAAAGTGGGCGAGCGGGCTTACTGGTCACCGTCCGCGAAGAAGGTCTGGTGCGCTAGGTGCGTTAGCGGTAAGAACCCTCCTGTCCAGAGTGCAGCAGATCGTAGAGCAGAGAAGTCGCAGAGTGCAGCAAGTAATACAAATCCGAATCCAGCAAGAGTGCGGAAGCTGCCCGTAGACAACCCACAAGCTCTCTGGCAGCGACTGTGCGAATACGCACGACGATGCATCGAGGCGGAAGCGGCAAAATCCCTGGTTCCGTACAACAAGGAGGGCTCTCTGTGGTTCTCGTATTCTGGAGAAGATAAATTGGTGGTCGGGGAGGGCGACTCAACACCAGCATCCAGAAAACTCGCCGATCGACTGGGCTCTCGCACCGGGTCGCAAGATGGGCGGTCGATCATCTATGGCTGGCCGACGGTCGTCGTGATCGAACGTAACCACATGCCCAAGGTTGCCCCTCTCTTTGCTGTTTCCGTCGATCCAGAACAAGACTCCAACGGCGAATGGATACTTCACGCGAAGACGGAGCCGGAATTCAACTTGGCCGTCACGGCCAGCGGTATCTTCGATCCTTCGATTAACGAAGAAGTCGCTGACCTTCTCGACCACGGCCTGCCGTTCGGCGATCCGGTCTCTTTCGCCGCTCTCGTCGAACAGACGGCCGAGGTGCTGGGTCTCGATATCCTGTCGCACCGACTCGACCCGAAAATACTCGACCCGAGCCTAGGTAGAAAACAGGGCGTCTACAACGCCGCCGTCTCAGTCTTGGCCGAGAGTTCCAGCTATCACACCGCCATCTGTGAGGAACTGCGGCAATTGGAGACTCGGAAAGACTGGTCTGCCACGGCGGCGGCGTACCTCCTCCCAGACGACTCCGCGCCAAAAGAAGACCTACAACCCCCGGCCGGACCTCTTGCAGCGCCTCTCCTATGCAACCAGTCGCAGGAAGAAACGCTCGAACGCCTCCGTAGAGCCCCTCTAACGATCGTGACCGGACCGCCCGGGACAGGCAAGACTCAACTCGTAGTGAATGCGGTTACCAACGCATGGCTGGACGGCGACAAAGTCCTGGTGACTTCAACCAACAACGCTGCGGTAGACGTAGCTGCCAAGCGGGCGGCAGATGACATCTGCCGCGGATTGTTGATCCGCACGGGCAACCGTTCCGCACGCGAGAATATTGCAGATCTCATCACTGCGGCGTCAGCTCAAGCGACAAAATACGCCGATGGCCAAGCAACAACGCGCGCCCAGCTGAAACGCTCCGCCACCGAGCGCACGCAGTTGATGGAGAAACTCGCACGACTGGACGAGCTGGACAAGGAGCTGTTATCTGTCGCCGAAAAGCTGGAGGAGAACAGGCTGGCCCTGAAGGAGGCAGCGCAAACACTCTGGTCCGATGCGAGTCCTCCAGAATTGGCCATCAGTTCCAGTAGAACCGAGCAACGAGCCAGGAGATTGCTACGGGCATGGTTCTTCCGTCGCTTCCGTACCCAGCACCTGCGTAAGCAACTCGGCTGCATTGAGACCGCTCCACTGGAACAGATCATCACTTGGGCTCGAACTGATCAGTCCAGATTGAAGCTGACCTCTCAATTGGAGATTAGACGAACTGAACGCAGACAGCTGGAGGCTACCGTGGGCGACCCGACAGTCAGCGTGCAGCAGGCAAACCGGAAATGGGCGGAAGCCAGTCTCTCTGCGATCCGTTCGGAGACCGCGGCGCGTATCCGATCCAGCGCCAATCAACTGGCGGATTTCGGCAGGATGTCTGCCCGCGGCGGACAGGTTAAGCGAGCCATCGGCAATTCGCTTGCGAGCTTGCGAGGCTGGGCATGCACGGCACTGTCGGCGGGTTCCAATTTTCCGCTAGAGTCTGGACTATTCGACTTGGTGATCGTCGACGAGGCCAGCCAGTGCAGTCTGGCATCCGTGCTGCCGTTGGCCTACCGCGCGAAACGTCTGACATTGGTAGGGGACCCGTCTCAATTGCCTCCAATCGTTTCCCTCAGCGATCAACTTCTACAGGATATCGCCACCCAGGCGGGATTCAAAAACGACAAGCTGCGCGAACAGGGCATCCACCACAAGAACGGTTCAGCCTACTTCGCTTTCAAGTTTGCCGCACGACCCCAAGCACCGCTTCTCCTCAACGAACACTACCGCTGCCACCCGCACATCGCTCGTTGGTTCAACCGAACATTCTACAAGAACGAACTCAATGTACTGACAGAAGTCAATGAGATAGCCCAGTGCGACCGCGCCATCTGCTGGCGGGACATCGAGGGAGTGGCAGAACGGCCCCCTGCCGGGCAGAGTTGGCTAAACCGAGCAGAGGCGGAGCAAAGCGTCGAACAGCTTGGCGAGCTCCTGTGTTCCTTCTCGACTGTCGGTGTCCTGACTCCTTTCGCTGCACAGGCGCAGCTCATAGAGCAGCTAGCCAAAGAGCGATTCGACCGTTCCATTCTGAAGGAGAAGGAGTTCGTATGCGGAACTGCACACAGCCTCCAAGGAAACGAACGGGATGCGATCCTGATCTCCTGTGTGCTGTCTCCCGGCATGTCCGAGAACAGCGCCTTCTGGGTAGAAAAAGAAAGAAACCTTCTGAACGTGGCCGTCAGCCGCGCCCGTCGAGCGCTGATCGCTCTCGGCCATCCGGCCATGAGTGATTTGGGCAATCCAACCCTAGCCTCCCTGCGCGCCTATCTGCGCGATGAGATTCCACAGAATGGTGGCTCTGCTGAGCCGTTCGCCGAGTTTCGTACGGACAGCAGGTCAGAGGAACTCCTGCTCGACGCCATGCAGCTCAGAGACCTCGCTCCCTATGCCAAGCTCAACGTGGAGGGATACGAGTTGGACTTTGCCCTGTTGGAACAGGGAATCAAGCTGAACATCGAGGTTGACGGCGATCAGCACCTCGACGCCCGAGGCCGGCAACGACGCCAGGACATCACCCGCGACCGCGTCATATCCAAGCTCGGCTGGACAGTCCTACGGATACCGGCGTGGCGGTGCCACGAGGAAATCGACTCGGTGATTGACGAAATCGAGAAAACACGAGACCGATTGCTCGTCGAGACATCTCGGCGGACGCTTTCATAATTACTCTGCAGACGTTGCTCGCCGAGACTGACTAAGCTGCGGTCAGATGGCGACCACGCCCCCTCTCCCACCCGTGCCATGAATGTGGTACACCGGCGGGAGCTTGGCAGGAGGAATGGTATGCGTAGAGCTGACCTGCATCTGGTGGTGTGCCTGTTGGCCACACTCCTTGTGTTCCATGCGCCGACCTGGGCGGACGATACGAGTGTCGCCCCGCAGGCCGAACGCAGCTGGCGGCTGTTGTCGGAACTGACGCCCGAAGAACGCCAACGGCTCGACTTTTCGACCGATACCCCGCGCGACGCCACCATTCCGTATATGCCGGCCGAGCCGTATCCCTTTGAGCCGCCCTACACACCCGAAGAGATCGGCTTTCGGGCCATGGAATTCCCCCACATGCCGCGCTGGAACTGTGTCCAGATCGAAGACAGCGGCACCCTCACCCCGACCGGCTATCTGTTCATCAACCAGATCATTGTCCTGATCCAATATGATGAGCCGGCCGGCCTGATGGGCCAGATCCTGGCCGAGCCCGGCGAAGTCTTCTCGCGCTGGCTGAGCCAGGATATTGCCCCGCCGGAAAACCACGGCAACCAGCTGCTGTTTGCCACCTATCGGACCAACAAGGAACTGACCAAGAAGGCCGATATGTTCGGCTACTCGCCGACCCTGCGCCGCGTGCGCCGCTTTCCCCAGCCCCGGCGTCAGGATAAATTTCCCAACCAGCCGGTCGCCTACGACGACTTTCTGGGCCGCGACGCCTGGGAGTTCTCGTGGCGGGTGATCGGCACCGATGTCCTGTACGAGACGGCCCGCTTTCCGAACACCCGTCAGTTCATGACCCTGCGCGCCAAAGACGGCACCTTTAGCGATGTCCCGGCGACCGACCTCAAGCTGATGGGCAGAGACTACTCCTATTACACCGAGGACGGGGGCGTCCGCACTTATGTCATGGAGGCGACCGCCAAGTCCGACTGGCTGCCTACCTATTACGCGCCCCGGATTCTGTACTGGGTCGATCAGGAATACTTCTACCCGCTGCGGATCGAGGCCTACGGTCCGGACGGGGAACTCGTCCTGATTGAGGAACGTCTGGCCGAGCTGATGAACCCCGCGCTCAAGGAGCGTGGCTATCACAATCTGCTAGCCCTGTGGTGGGACCCGCAGCAGGACTTCTATTCCTACGGGGTGCACGACGCCATGGATCTGCGCGAGTGGAGCCAGGCCGACAAAGACGTGTTTTTCAACCCCGACTTCATGCGTCGCGGCTGGTTTCCGGTCCCGCTCAAAACCCAGGCTGGGGTGAGCACCCCCGAAGAGTTCTACCTGCGGCCCCATCTGTACCGGGACAAGTTTCCGACTGAGCGCACGATCCGGCTGTCGGACGCCCTTGAAGCCCGGATCAAGGCCCAGAACGAAGCCGGGCAGATTGTCTTTATCGGCGGGGAAAACTGATTGCTCAGAGCAGGCCGACCTGCCGTAAGGCATCGGCCACAGCCTGATCTTTTTGAGCCAGAGTGCGCAGCGCTCGTTCGAGCCGGTCTTCGCGTAGTTCAAGTTCTTGGCTGCGGCGCAGGGCTGGAGCCAAGGCTGTGCGTCGGTCCCAAATCACCAGCGAGATGACCGCAACGACCAAGCTGATAAAAATCCCGGCCAGAATCGTCAAAAAACGGTTGAGATCGGCTAAGCGGTCGGTGACACTGGTCTGAAAGTCCTGCAAGCGCTCATCAGAACGTTTTTCGGAATCGTCGAAACGCCGCTCAATCGCCTCGAAACGCCGCTCCACACTTTCTTTGAATTCCTGAAGGGTGGTCTCAGTCCGGATCAAACGGTCTCGGTCTTCCAGGGTGAACGGTACGGCTTCGGCCCAGACAGCTTGCCTGGAGCAGACCGTCACCAGTATCAAATACAGCGCCCAGGCACCAAGCTTCATCCTGTTCGGACTCCACCCGCTGAACAGCGGTGTGCAAGCAGGCCGGGGGAGGTGCTAGGTCCGCGCCTCAGCCACCCGCAATGCCGACCATGAAGACGACCGTCTCGCCGTCTTCCAGGCTGTCGTCAATAAAAATCCGGTTGCCCTTTGAGTCGAGATACAGCGTGCCCTTGGCGTTCAGGTCCTGGGTGTCGGGATCGATCAGCAACGCCTGCATCTCTGCGCCGTACTTCTGGGTGATCCGTTCGGCCAGCTCGGACACCAGCGGTTGCTTGAGCTCGAAGCTCTCTCCCGTAATCCTGGTGATTTCCCGGAAACGGGCCTGATATTCCGTGTGTACCGTAATCACGATGGGGTTCCTTGTTGAGTAGAGCCCCCTCCCGAACGGGAGAGGGCAGAGCGGTCTTAGTCAGGCAGGCCGGGATCGTCGCTCGGCGCCTTGGGCACCTGCACCGACTTGCGGCCCTGTTCACCAGCCAGGGCTCTTTCCGAGGCCAGCACGTCGGCCACATCCTGGAGACCCAATTCTTCGAGTTTGGACTGCGTTTGCAGGCCGGTTGCTCTGTCCCAGCCGCGCCACTCGTAGTACTCGTCCAGGACCTGATCGAACATGTCGGCCGCCACCCGGCCCTCGTACATGCCTTCCGGTGCCGGCTCGTGCATCCAGCGCTCACAGATGGTGTCGTGTTCGCGCCGCATGCCCAGGCGTGAGTTAAAGGCTTTTTCCAGGTTGCAGATCCGCTCGCCGTCCCGCATCAGCTCTTCTTTGGTCCGGTCGATGCCGGTCACCTCGGCGTAGGCTTTGCCGTAGTAGCTCTCCGGCGCATAGCCCAGGGGATCGAGCAGCCAGTGGAACATGCACACCCCGTAGGAGTTGATCAGCGCCACCTGGTTTTCAATCACCGCAGTGCAGGCGCCCTTGAGATCGGGCACGGTCGGATCGCCGGCGATCGGTGTGCCAAAGTAGGCCTTGGACAGATCCTTGCGCTGGAATTTTTCGATCAGGCCAATGCCCTTGAGATGGTCGGCCCCACGCGAGGCCACCGCCATGTTGTTCATCCAGGTCGGGAACGCTCGCATCTCCTCGGTGAAGCTGGCCCCGCCCTTGCCGTAGATGGCGTACTTCATGAAGTTCTGGCCCATCTTCTCGGAGTAGCGCAGCGCGCCCCAGTAGGCGCCGTCGCGGAACATCCAGCCGAACGGGTTCTCCTGGTGGACGACGCTGCGTATCAGGCTCTCAATATCCTCCATATTGCCCCACTCCAACCGCTGGGACTTGCCGAACAGCTCGGCCACGTCTGTATCGGAGATCAGCTCCCGCTGCCGCAGCTCCATGATGAAGCTGATGGAGCAGCTCAGATCCTGATTATCAATGCCGTACTCGTTGGTGATCTTGCCCCAGTGGGCGACTTCGGCCCAGTCACGGACATCCATGGCTCCGGCACTGCTGCCGGTCGTCAGATACTCGGGATGGCGGAAGGATTCGCCGATGTATTTCTCGGCCTTGTCCGACTCGTTGCCCTCGATTTTGTACCGCCCGTCGCAGGCAATATAACAGTCGGAGGAGCATACCTCGGAGTATTTGTGGTATTTCTTGACCCAGTTATCGGAGCGGACCTCTTCGCCCCGGAACAGCGCGCCCTGGTTGTTGCGCCAGAAATTGCCGCCGATCCGCTGGTACATCTCCACCGCTCCCAGCGTGCCCCGCCGCTTAAAGCCGTAGCCAGCCTCATTGGTGTCAATCTTCTGGCGGAAATCGTCCGACCAGTCGAGCAGCCCACCCGGGTTATCGACCTTGATGCCCAGATTGCCCTGCACGGCGATGGCCTTGAGGTTCTTGGAGCCCATGACCGCCCCGCCACCGCAGCGGGCGTGAATCCGCCAGCCGTCCGAGATCACACCGGCAATGCCGACCTGGTTCTCACCGGCCTGGCCGATGGTCAGGGTATGCACCTCTGACGGGTAGTCGCCCAGCTCTTTTTGCAGCGTGTCGTGGGCTTCCGAGCTGTTCTTGCCCCACAGGTGGCGGGCGTCGCACAGGGTCACCTCGTTATTGGCGATGTGCAGATAGACCGGCTTGGGCGCTTTGCCGGTCACGGCGATATAGTCATAGCCGCTGAAACGCACGACGTAGGGAAACTTGCCGCCGCCGGTCGAGTCGCCAAAAATGCCGTAGCACGGGCTCTTGAAGGTGATCCGGCCTTTGACGCCAATGCCCGCCCCGGTCCCGGCCAGCGGCCCGACGCCGAACACGAAGATATTGTCCGGCCCACGGGGATCGCAGTTGATGTCGTGGTTCAGGAAGTGCTCCCACATGATCCAGTTGTTGATCCCCGAGCCGCCAATCCAGCGCTCGAACACGGCGTGGGGAATGACCTCGGTCTTGATTTCGTTGGTGCTGAGATTGACCCGCAGTAAACGACTTTCCATGGCTGGAACTCCTTGTCTTGTTCGGCCGGCTGGGCAACCTTATGCCGAGCTGCTGATTTTCCCCTTTGACAGCATGGCTTGCATGATGCCGACTTCATCCCGTTGTTCCGGCTTGCGGCGCAAGATCTGGCTGAAGGCCGCTTTTTCCTCAAAGAACAGCACGCTGGAGCGGTTGTACTGTTTGCCCGCATTCAGCATTTCGGGCCGGGTCGAACACGCTTTGACACAGGCCGGGTCACCGCCGCACAGGTCGCATTTGAGCACCTCGCCGCTGGGGGCGACAAAGACCGTGTCGAACGGACAGGCCGGCACACACTCCATGCACTGGATACACTTGTCCTGGTCAATGATGGCCGCCTGGGTGACGGGATCATAGTAGAACGCATCGGTCGGGCAGACCTTGGCGCACGGCGGGGGGTTGGCGCAGTGGTGGCAGATTTCGGCCGTAAAGCCGAAACCGTCCTTGCTGACCCGCGTTTCCACGGTTGGCGCGTGTTCAATCTTGATCCGTGTCCACAGCGGGTTGAGTTCCCCTTCGGGCGAGTGGATGAGCGAGCAGGCGACCTCACAGATCTTGCAATCGGTACACAGGTTTTGCAGGGCGAAGAGCTTTTTGTCAACATTGGGAACCTTCTCGCCCGGTTCATACCAGACCTCCCCGTTGACCAGCTCCTTTTGGGGCAATGCAGACATACAGCCCTCCTTCCTGACCTGTCATGTAATCCGTTTCTCGATTGCCTGTCAAGGAAAAAACACGTATGCAAAAGGAGAAATGACGCCAGTAAGGAGACCCGCCGCATGACTGACAGCAAACCGACCGAGGCACTGTTGCATCCCGACCTGGGCAAACTGCCCGCCCGCAAAGTCCTGGAGTGTATCTTTGCCCTGTCGCCGGATGGCCCGTATATCCATCATCATCTTGAAGAGGTGACCGCGCAGGAAGACGCCGGCGGCATCGTCTACAGCCTGAACGGCCAGCCGCCGGCTGTCGGGCGCGAGCGGTGCCGGATCATTCCTCCCCTGGTCAACGAGTTCGACAGCTTCGAGAGCGTGGCCTGAGAGACACAGGAGCCTGCCCCAAGGAGCCTACCTATGGATCACCCAGTCATGAACCCCCCGGAAGTCAACGCCGCCCTGGGCGGCGCCGAGCCCGCGACCTATGTTGACGTGCGGACGGTGGCCGAATTCTCCACCGGTCACCCCAAGGGTCCGGTCGTCAACATCCCGCTGGTCTTCTTCCATCCGACCACCAAAGAGGTCTTTCCCAACCAGAGCTTTCTGCAGGTGGTTGAGGACAGCTACGCCAAGGACGCCGTACTGATCACCGGCTGCGACGACGGCGTGCGAGCTGCCCAGGCGGCCCACAAGCTGGCCGAAGCCGGCTATCGCAACGTGCGCATCATGCCGGACGGCTACCCCGGCTGGCGCAAACACCAGCTGCCTACCACCCAGGACAACCGGGACGGCATCAG